>NZ_QKRU01000099.1:0-19877 GCF_003234055.1 Pseudomonas sp. 57B-090624 | reverse complement strand
GCAAGCGCTTCGACTTCAAATGCCCCATCGAGGTGATGGGAGAGGTCATGCAAAATGCCATGGCGATGCGGCATGATGCTCCGGCTTCAATTCAATAACCGTGTTGCACTCAGCTCCTGCAACCGCCGGCCATCGAGAATTATCTCGAACGTATCGAATACGGGGTCTATCAGTAAACCGGTTGCGGTGGTCTGGCTCATGGCGCGCATGGCACCTCGACCGCGAAGTCTACAAGGACACTGTAGACAGCTTAGAGGTAATACAATCGATACAACTTGCTGATACTCTGATTTTCTACGATGCTGGGCGGGGACGAGGAGTCAGACATGACCATTGACGCGAAGAGTGCACCTGCAAATATCCGTAAGGCTGCCATCGAAAAGTTACGCAGACTGCAGAAATCACCACGTTACCGCAGCTTTTTCAGTCTGGAGGCAGTCGATGCGTTCGCTAAGATTGAGGCATCTGCCTTAGCAGGTAAATCGTTGCTATGCAGCAAGCGCAGAGACTCGTTGGATAGTTAGTGACACCTAGGGCGGCCGTACTTATTTATAGCTCTTGCTACAGAGAGGTTGCGACGGATTAGTATCTATTTTTATTTACAGATAGCGAGTATATTTTTCGCGAAGCCAATCTCTTGAAACGCACAGGAGATGAAAATGACTTTGCCATACGAGCGCAGCCGCAACGTCATACAGACCTGAGCATTTCTCAAAAATATCTGTATAACTCCTGAAATCCCAGAAAGCATCCGAAACGAAGCTATTAACCCGGCAATTTAACAGGGCAAGTAGCGATCAATCTTTATATCCATAAGCTATTGAATTTAATGGTTTTTGTGAATGCTTGAGATGTGCTATTTGATTGCCGCGTTAATAAATACCTTCTGCGGCATTTCCCTACTGCCGACGACATCAAAACCCTGGCCGCCTAGAGGAGTTCTTGCTCAAGCCATCTGGTGATGAAAAGCGAAAATCCTCATCAATCTACACATGCCACTGTTCAGCTCAAAGATATGACTCGGAAGTGGGCTTTCCGCGCATACGCGGAAAGCCCAAGTCTCACCCCGTCAATCGACCTCCCTATCCAGCCACTTCTTACGGGCTCGCTGTACGAAGCTCGTCGAAACACCCAGTCGCTTCGCGATAATGCCATCCGAAACGACGCCAAATTCTGCTGCAATCTCGGCCGAGATTTCAGGATACTCCTTTCTGTATGGGGCAATGCCAAGCTCCTGTCTCTTCTGCTTAACCGGAAAACGACTGATGCCGAGGCGATCAGCCAGTTCCGGGTCAGGCATGGTTCCGAGCAGCGATACAGCCCCATCAGTCCAGAATCCTGGCTCTAGTGGCTGGAATTTCTCTCTTTCGAGTCTTGGCTCCGGCACTTCGAGCTTCAACCTCAACTCGGAAATTCTCGCCATAGAAACGCCGAACTTCCGGCAGAGCTGATAGTTCGTCATTGATATCATTCCATCAGCAAGGCCATCTGGTATTTCTGGATTGACACAATATGAGATTTTGGTTTTCAACCGGTAGCGACGCACCTTGCTGGCACTGACCCCGAATCGTCTAGCCACTTCCCGGTCGCTGAATTTTCCGACCATCTCCATCCATTCAGACATTTCAAAATCCTAGTTTGGGGATTGGCAGCAGGGAATCTGCCGCCTCCTTCTAATAGTGCTCAAGTAAAGTCCCAAATTAGGAAGTGAGCATTTTTCCTTGTATGGCCTCTGACACGCTTCGCGTTGATATAGAGTTTGCTGCGACTGAATCAGCAGAGGAAAACCATGCAAAAAATAACGCTTGTCCCAGCGCTGGCATTTCTTGCCGGAATTGCTGCCGGGCAGTTGGGCCTGGAACTTCCTACCAGCCTGCTGTGGGTGCTGCTTGGTAGCGGAACACTTCTGTGGGGGTGGGCCGCATGGCGCGGGCAGAGGGATGGCGCATCATGAATGAGCGTTCACTGCTGCGAGCCATGCGTGAAACGGCGCTCACGCTTCTCCAGGACATCGAGCAGGGGCTTGAGCGTTGCAACCTCAGTGGGGGCCGCGCCGCCTGCACGCGCAGCCTGCTGATAGATGGCTATGTATTCCACGCAGAGGCAACAATCAGTGGCGTACTGATCAATCCGGCCCTACCTGATGGATTCGACAATACGCCGCTCGATGCGCGCAGCGATCAGCACCGCCAGCGCTGGCTGATGCGGCCATTTATCGAAACAGTATGCTGGTTCGGAACTGGCGGACGTGAGGCCGAGGAACGACGCGTGCAGATGCTCCTGCGCCAGCACATGCCGGCTCACGCCGTAGCAGACCTGGAACAGCATATCGCCGAATGCCGGCAGCGCTAGTTCGCGACCTGGCCGGCTGGTATCCGTTATGAACTGTCTGGATGGCAAATCACCCGACTGCCCGAGCAGTTGGGGGCAGTTCGCCACGCTGGACGAGGCACTGGAGGGGGTTGAGGATCGGAAATATGGCTGGCCGCGTTGAGCCCGTCTCGGTTGATAACCCAGCCCGTTTTCCGCGCATGCGCGGAAACGGATCATCAGCGTCTCACCTGAAATTCTGCAGTCTCGTAAAAAGCCAGCCTTCGAAAATGGGGACTCCTCGCGTGCATTAGTCACTATGTGAACATGAACGTGAGGCACCAATGAAAAAAATCCAGCTTTCAAAAATAACGGGAATGCACTCAGAAATAATACGCTTGGAACAAGAGCTGGACCTGGCACCAACCAAGGTTCCGGATCGCGAGTTAATTCCTATTGCTCTGGCAGAGAAAATAAACATGGCTCATCCACTGATTGTCGTTGGCGAGGATGAATATTGCTGCATAGGTAGAGCCGTACTGTATCGCTGGATGGCTGCTCATATGCCAGCCAGCACACAGGCTTTCTGCATTGAATTCAATAAATCCTATTCACGGGAAGATATCAGAAAACAATTCCTCATCGAGAGGCTTGTTGGTCCTGCCCTGTTTCAGACAAGGCCGCAGCAGGTCAAGGTGCTGTATGAACTTGTTTCTAACAATAAGAGCCTGTGGCCCAATCAGTATCGCAGCTATGCGCATCTTTCAAAGATGACAGGAGTAAAGCCAATAAAAGGAATCAAGCCGAATGGAGAGTATCGATGAAAAACAACGAGCGCATATTGTCCCTTGCGAAGGAGGCGGAGCAGTCGGGCAGGGCGGTTAAATATATTCTGGACTTGATGGATGCACATCCAGATCTTATCGACTTGCCGAGGATATCCATGGGGCTTATAAAGGCATTAAACGCCTCGGAAGTCGAACCAAAATTTAGTTTCGACGGTATCGACAAGGCGGTTCTGCTAAGTACGTGCAAATGGATTGCTTCACTGGGGGCTCAACCAAACATCGAAGCTTTGTTTGGTAAAAGTTTTTGGCTTGGAAACCCACCCCCTATCCGAAATCCTGTGCTTAACCAAGGCGTAAAAAAGTTTGGATTTCCTTACGCAGCTATCTGGCATGCGCCTCGCGATTCTGAAAATGAGCAAGACTACTATCGATTGCTTGCGCAGCTGCTATCTGTTTTTCAGCGACGAAATACAGATAGGCTCCAATCGCAGCGGTACGCTGTTTTTTTAGATTTGCGTCGGCTGTGTGATTTAAAGCAGATCGACATTCCGGATCAATTGAAAATATGGGGAGAAACCGATGCGTTTGTAAGGGCGTGCCGGATTTTTCATCCTCAAGAAAACGAATCTGAAAGCTCAAAAGCCCTAAAGTCAATCTGCCGACTGGTTGCATACTGTAGTGGCGACGAACCTAAAGTCAGATCTGGGGGAGGTGGGCATCATGGCCCACGCCCAAGACTCACAGGTCCAGAACTATCTCACTTCATCGCAGACAATCCATTGGGGTTTGCCCTTGCAGACCCCGATGATCCCGACCAGCTACCGGGCTACTACAGCATTTTATGGGAGCCAACCGGATCAGTAGACGGAGAGCTGGCACCAGAGGAATTATCTTCGGAAACCGAGATTTGGCTACTCGATGATGATGGCTGCGAACGGCCGTATGTCGCAGATCTTCTGAGCCAGCAGGCCATTGAGGCTCATATCGTTCGCAGCCGACAATATGTGCCTTTTTCGTATAACCAATTCACCCTGTCGGAGCTGCGAGATCTGTTGTTCGGTGCCAGCGATCTGTTTTATGCGTGTAGGCAAGAACTTGGTCACACGCAGGACACATCCGGGCTGCGGCGCAGGATGGAGGCGATCCTCATGATCCATGTTTGCCTGTGGCTGGGGCAGCCTGCTGCCCAGATATTGGAGATGACGGTGGCGGACAGCACAGCGGAGGACTCTGATGGGTTGATTCTCATTTCTGGGGCGCCTGCACAGTTCAGCATGATCGTTCGGCGGCCAGAGCTGGTGGGTGATGATCGTTGGCAAGCTACTGCGGGAATTCGACGCGCAGCGTTACGAATTCTGCTGCCTGATCTGGCTGGCAGCTCAGCCATGGTCGACGCTCTCCGAGAGGCCTTTCCTCCCTCATCTAGCCTCGTATTCACATGTCAAGCCAATGAACTCGAAGGCGAGGTGAAAGCGGTTTTGCATCAGCTGGGTGGAGGTGACCGACGATTCACGCTGAACAAGCTGCAGAGCTACCTGTTCCACCAGCTCGTATCAGATACGCATGACGTAGCTGCGGCATCGATGCTCTCCGGCGTTACGATGCCTTCGGCACAGACACCGCGCTATTACCTGCAACTCGATGCTGACTATCTACGCCAGATCTATGTGGACTCGTTGGAGCGAGTACTGCAACAGGTTTATGCCTGTGCCGGCCTGGCGTACGAACCCATCGAGTTCAAGCAGACTCAGCAAGGCGGATTAGGTGCGACCCACTGCCTGTTGCCCGAAACCATTGAGGGCAATGTGAGCGCGATGGCAGAGGTGCTGCGCAAAAAGCCGATGGGTCGCCTCAGCGAGATGCTCGTCTGGCACAACTGCTACACCCTGTGGACTGTGCAAATGTTCATGCTAGTGACAGGTTGTAGAGCGATTCGTAACCCTCTGCTGTTTATCGATGAATTCGATGCGGACCTAGGCATGGGCGCGCTTTCTGACAAGGACAGCGGTGATCGTCATATGAGCCGCTTGATTTGCATGCCACCCATGTTGAGGCGGCAAATCGCACACTACTTTCTGCATTGCGCAGCCATCAGCCAAGAGCTGACGGGCTACCTGCCACAGGATGATGGGGGCGGCAGATGGTCGCGTGGTTTTTTTCTGCGGATTACACCGACCGGCTGGCGTCGGGATGAGATCACCCCATCCCGTATCTATAGGCAAATGAAGCTGGTGCCTGGCTACACCACGCATCGAATCAATGGCTACCGAAAGTTCCTCCGCACCGAGCTGACTGAACGCGGCTGCCCTGCCGAGCCCTTAGCCGCGTTCATGGGGCACTGGCTTCGAGGCGAGGAACCATTGGATGCGTACTCATCGTTCTGTCCAGCGACATATGCCAGGACGATTGATGAGTGGATTACTCCGCTGTTGAAGGAGCTGGGCTGGTCCGCACTCGCTAGCTCGTGGGTGACGGAATGAACAACATTCGTCTGAGTGATCCGTTCCAAAGTGCCATCTGGGCCGATCGGGAGCCGGACTCACTGGCCGATACGCGGAATCGCTTGAGAGCGATAGCAAAGGAATCCGGAACGCAATTTGGGAAATTGCTGTTGGGCGAATGCGCCATGCGCGGAATCTCGACTGAGCATGTCCGCGAGCTGGAATCCCACCTGGGTATGGATTATCCGCTACGCAATATGCTGCGCCGCATTACCCAGCGGTTAAGGCAGCAGATTCCGAGATTCCCGCTTGCGCGAATCGCCATCGCTATCAAACGCGCAGCGAATCCGATCAATCCCGACCTCTACACGGCCGAACGTCTCCTGCACAGCCATCAGGTGCTCCAAGCCCTGCGGCAAGGTCTAAAGCTCAGCCTCGACTCGCTCGATGCGGAAGAACGCATCGGCCTGTTACTGCTGAGTTCAGCCTATTGCGGCGGCCTGATGGATCTGGCTCAGCTGAACGCTGTGCTCGAGGTGCCGCTGAAAAGCATCGAATGGCTGGCAGGTATCCCGGAGATCCGCCTGCCACTCTCGATCCGCGGCACGGACGAGGCCGAGTACCGTCAGTGGTTCCCTGACCCGGCCACGTTGGCGCTGCTGATCCGCTGTGCGGATGATGTTCGCGCAAGGAAGGAGCAAGTGCAGCGTAAGGGTGGAAAGCTCCGGTGCATCCACTCCTTTTTGAGAGCGGCAGGCATGCCTGAGCAGGATCTGCCTCGCAACCTGACCGAGCTGCTGGATCTGCTGCGAATGCAGATGCAATTGCGCCTGTCCCAAATGCTGGTGAATTTCGCCTGCCGGCAAGCGTTCGTCTCCCAATCGATACGCCCGTCAAGCTGGGGCGACATGTTCGGCCATGCCGATCTGGAAGACCCAGCCGGAGCCTATGGGGATGACAATCGTTCGGATACCGCCAAGGATCCCGATGCCCCCGACTGGGTGCTGGAGCTGTGCCAGCGGATCCGGGCAGGCGAATCTAGCGAGATACCACTGCAAACCGAGGCTCAAGCAGAGCTCGCCGATCTCGTCCAAGGCTGGATCGCATTCATGCTCAATGGAGCATCAGCATACGGCCATGACATCGGGCGCAGCACCATCGCTCGCTATGCTCGACTGCTCGGTCCTGCGTTGGTGTCGCAACTGGATGGCGCGAGTATTTTCGAGCTCGAAACTGATGCCCTGGAAATCGTTTATGAGTCGGCGTTGGAGGCTCAAAGCACTGATGGCAAACGGCGCACCCTGGCCAAAGCCATCCATGAATTCCATACCTTCCTGCAGCGCCGCTACAGCTACCCTCCAATCAGCCCTTACTCGCTGCTTGGCATTGGCAAGGGCATGACCCGAGTGGATGCACGCATTCTCAGCGAAGATCAGTACCAGTCCGTGCTGCAAGCGCTCGGTACCTGCGGGCTGGAATTGCGAACGCCACAGTTGGTCACTGCAGCCAGACTGTTTCTGATTCTGGGGTTCAGACTGGGGCTACGACGGAACGAGGCTTTGAAGCTGCGCCTCTGTGATCTGCACCTGCCCGAACTGGCTACAGAAGCGAGTGCGCGCATTCAAAAACGGCATCCGAACATGCGCAAGCTGTCCAGCGAGGAGCTGGCTGGGCTGGAGCTGCCGGTCGATCTGCTCATTCGTCCTCATGCACAGCGCGGGCTGAAAACCCAGAATGCCGTCCGGCGACTACCGCTACGCGTGCTGCTGGAACCTGATGAGCTCCAGCTGCTCATAGACTGGTATCGACAGCGCCTAGAGGAGGAGGCTGCAAATCCAGCCTCGGAGTACCTGTTCTGCATCCCGCAGCTGAAAACTCTGTGGATCAGTGAGAGCAGCCTGCTTCCTGCTTTGCACGGATGCATGCGTGCGGTCACTGGCTCTGAGAGCGTGCATTACCACCACCTGCGCCATTCCTGCGCCACCTGGTTGTCGCTCAAGCTGATGGCGTCGCTCGGCGAGTTCTCACCGGAAATGATCTTCCGCGATCTGCCCCAGACCATGCGCTGGCTGAGAGATGACCTCAGGCTGCGCAGCGCGCTGTTCTCTGCCAAAGGCGGCCCTACCCGGCGCATCGTGCATATCGTCAGCGCCATCCTTGGCCACGGCAGCCCGAAGACCACGTTGCTGCACTACATCCATAGCCTGCCTCAGATCATGGCAATGGCTTGGCAGTGGAGTCCTCGAAACTGGCTGTTCAGCGCCTACAACATCGCCTCGATTGCCGGCGTGAGCCAACCCACCATGAAGGCCGAGCCCAGCGACGGTGTTTCTGTAGATTGCCAGCAACTGCTCGATATCATCGGTCGGATCAAACCGCTGAAAGAGCGCAGGCGAGCCCGGCAAAAAGCACCCCGGAACCAGGCTCAGCAGGTAGAGCACAACTGGGCGATTGAGCGGGTTCGAACGATCGAGTCGATGCTGGCCTATGCCTCGTATGCCGAGCAGACAGGTCGCCAAGTCAATCTCGATTGGCTCGAGTTCTCTGCTGAAGATCGGGCGCTGATGCTGGAGCGGGCGCGCTATATCCGTGATATGCAGCAGCCCTCGCGCACCAACACTCCAAGACCGAAGCACAGGCTGCAATCCACCCTGCATGCCAACGATCCCTCATATACCTCGCTGCTACCCACACCTCCGAAGCACGGTGGCAGGGACGCAGTGACCGAGTACGCACAGCGCCTGTACGAACTGCTCGAAGGCCCCGACAGCGAGCGTGCCCAGCGAGTGATCGATGACTTCGTCGAGCGCTGCTGGACGACGGAAACGACGCTGCGCTTCTACCGCGATCGTGATGAGGAGCATGCGCGGGATTACCTGTGGCTGCTCACCGCCATTGGCATCCCCGCCCGCGCCATAGAACTGATCATCTACGACACCAACAAGCCCAAGACCACCAAATCCTATTGGCGCCAGAGGCTCGGAAACATCCGTCGACCGTTCAGCCAGCATATGCCCGAGAACCCGGATGTGGAGAACCTTCATCTGGGCATCCGGGCGCAGCTCAAGCTGCCGGACGAGCAAGGGCAGAACCTCCATTCTGGTTCGGCTTTGCGCTACCTGATGCTGATGGCTTCCATCGACTGGCACTTCCGGGGCTGAAGACATCCGGAAGGCAGCTCAGCCTTCCGGGTCCTCCTGTATCTCCAGCAGATCGCTTACCTGGCAGTTCAGATACCGACAGATCGTCTCCAAGTCCTTCAGTTCAACCCTCTGCGCGGTCTCGTGGTAGAGCCGCGTCAGGGTTCCCCGGTTGATGCCGGTATCTCGTACCACATCACTGATCTTCAGCTTCCTCTCTCCCAGTAGACGGGACAGATGGCACTTAACCATTCTTCTCTCCTGAAAAATGATCTTCTAGAGATCATTTTTTCCTTGCATAGCTCAAAAAAGACGTTATATTGATCTGCAGGAGATCATTATGAGGCTCAAGAAGCCCATAAGGCTCCTCTGTAGTTCAATTTAGCAGAGAGGGCATCGCCATGTCTCACACCTACCTGACCACTGAAGAACTCGCTACGCGCATGAAGTACGACGTGCGCACCATCCGCAACCGCCTGAAGGACTCGGTACTGCTCGAAGGCATCCATTACTTCCGCCCCTTTGGCGGCCGCAAGATCCTGTTCATCTGGGAAGCCATCGAGGAGGACATGCAGAAGTACTCCCGCACCTCCAGCCTGGTGCCGATGGCAGGTGGAGGTATCTGCCATGGGTAAGATCCGCGCCCGTTCCGACAACCAGAAGCTGTTCTTCGACTTCACCTACCTGGACAAGCGCTGCCGTGAGCAGACCACGCTGCCTGATACACCGGCCAACCGGAAAAAGCTGGAGAAGATCCTCGAGCGCATCGAGGCTGAAATCACGCTGGGCAGCTTCGACTACGCCACCTACTTCCCGCAGAGCGGCAAGGTACAGGAGTTCGAACGGCTGCAGGCTGGCTGCGCACTGTTGAAGACGCCACTGTTCAGGGACTTCGCCGAACGCTGGTTCGAAGAAAAGCGCGTGGAATGGCGCGATACACACACCACGACGGTGCGCCAGACGCTCGACAAGCATCTGCTGCCGGCATTCGGCAAGAAAGAGGTCAGCGCCATCACCAAGGCAGAAATCCTGTCCTTCCGCTCGGCACTCGGCAAAGTTCCCGGGCTGAAGGGTCAGGCTCTGTCAGCGACGCGAATCAACCACATCATGACGCCATTGCGCATGATCCTCAGTGAGGCGGCTGACCGCTTCGAGTTTACTTCACCGTACATCAACATCAAATCGCTGAAGGTCCCCAAGACCGATGTAGAGCCGTTCACCCTGGAGGAGGTGCTGCAGATCCTCGATGCCGTGCGCGAGGACTTCCGCAACTACTACACGGTGCGCTTCTTCACGGGCATGCGCACTGGAGAAATCGATGGCTTGCAGTGGAAATACGTCGACTTCCAGCGACGGCAGATCCTGATCCGCGAAAGCTGGGTCGGTGGCCGGCTCGACTATACGAAGAATGACGGCTCGCAGCGCGAGATCGACATGTCGGGACCGGTGTACCAGGCCCTGCTCGATCAGCGACAGAAGACCGGTGCCGGCCAGTTCGTCTTCTGCAACCGGGAAGGCACGCCCTACGCGTACCGCAACATCAACAACCGGGTCTGGTACCCACTGCTTCGCCACCTGGGGCTGCGCCAGCGGCGCCCTTACCAGACGCGCCATACCGCAGCGACCCTGTGGCTGGCCGCCGGTGAAAACCCGGAGTGGATCGCCCGGCAGATGGGCCATACGACCACCGAGATGCTGTTCCGCGTCTACTCGCGCTACGTGCCCAACCTGACCCGACGAGACGGAAGCGCCTTCGACAACCTGATCCAAGCCAATCTCAAGGCCTGAGGAGTACCCACATGAAACTGATCAAGCGCAACAACGTCATCCAGCTGCACCCGTCGACGGAAGCTCGCGAGCACCAGTACCTGAAGCATCTGGCCTCGGCCATGGGCCACTATCTCGAGAACCCCAACGGCACCGAACTGGTCTGCATCCTCGGCTCCGGCTATGAGAAGAACAACCGCCAGGCGCTCGATACCTGGGTCGCCTACCACCGCAACGAGGTCTTCGAAACGCGCCTGGAAGGCCGCAGCCCGCTGGACTTCCTGATCGCGAAGCTGGAAGACATGCTCACCAAGTGAAACGACGAAGGGGCTGAAAGGCCCCTTCATTCTGTCTGATACCCCGAGCACGAGATTTCATCCCCGCACCGACTCCTTTGGTTAAGATGCTGCGTTTAGCCTGCACCCCCTGGCATGCCCAGGCTGGCTAGCGTTTTGACACGGAGTATCTGCAGTGAACCACGCGGTCCACAACAAGCTGGTTTCTTTCATCTGGTCCATTGCCGACGACTGCCTGCGCGATGTCTACGTGCGCGGCAAGTACCGCGACGTCATCCTGCCCATGGTGGTGCTACGCCGGCTGGATGCCCTGCTGGAACCGAACAAGACCAAGGTGATGGAAGAGCTGGCCTTCCAGCAGGGCGAGATGGGCCTGACCGAGCTGGACGAAAGCGCCCTCCAGGCCGCCTCTGGTTACGTGTTCTACAACATCAGCAAGTGGACGCTGAGCCAGCTGCACAAGACCGCCACCAACAACCAGCAAATCCTGCTGGCCAACTTCGAGGAATACCTCGACGGCTTCAGCAGCAACGTCAAGGACATCATCCGGCGCTTCAACCTCAAGGCCCAGGTGCGCCACATGGCCAGCAAGGACGTGCTGCTGGACGTGCTGGAAAAGTTCACCTCGCCCTACATCAACCTGACCCCCAAGGATATCGAGGACCCGGAGGGCAACCGCCTGCCGACCTTGAGCAATCTGGGCATGGGCTATGTGTTCGAGGAGCTGATCCGCAAGTTCAATGAAGAGAACAACGAGGAAGCCGGCGAGCACTTCACCCCGCGCGAAGTGATCGAGCTGATGACCCACCTGGTGTTCGACCCGATCAAGGATCGCCTACCGACGGTCATGACCATCTACGACCCGGCCTGCGGCAGCGGCGGCATGCTCACCGAATCGCAGAACTTCATCGAGGAGAAGTACCCGGCGCAGGGCATCCAGCGCGATATCCACCTCTACGGCAAGGAAATCAACGACGAGACCTATGCCATCTGCAAGTCGGACATGATGATCAAGGGCAACGACCCCGCCCACATCCGCCCCGGCTCAACCCTGTCGGTCGACGAGTTCGCCGGCAGCCGCTTCGACTTCATGCTCTCCAACCCGCCCTACGGCAAGAGCTGGGCCAGCGAGCAGAAGTTCATCAAGGAGGATGGCGAGGTCATCGACCCGCGCTTCAAGGTCAGGCTCAAGGACTACTGGGGCCACGAAGAAGTGCAGGACGCCACTCCGCGCTCCAGCGACGGCCAGCTGCTGTTTCTGATGGAGATGGTCAGCAAGATGAAGGCGCCGGGCGAGACCGGCATCGGCTCGCGCATCGCCTCGGTGCACAACGGCTCCAGCCTGTTCACCGGCGACGCCGGCGGCGGCGAGAGCAACATCCGCCGCCACATCATCGAGAACGACCTGCTCGAAGCCATCATCCAGCTGCCCAACAACCTGTTCTACAACACCGGCATCACCACCTACATCTGGCTGCTGTCGAGCAACAAGCCGGCGCAGCGCCGCGGCAAGGTGCAGCTGATCGATGCCAGCCTGCTCTACCGCAAGCTGCGCAAGAACCTCGGCAACAAGAACTGCGAGTTCGCCCCCGAGCATATCGAGCTGATCACCCGCACCTACCTCGAGCTGGCCAGCATCGACCGCCCGGCCGGCGGCGACGGCATCGCCGCGCGGGTGTTCGACAACCGCGACTTCGGCTACCACAAGGTCAGCATCGAGCGCCCGGACCGGCGCAAGGCGCAGTTCAGCGCCGAACGCATCGAAACCCTGCGTTTCGACAAGGCCCTGCGCGAGCCCATGCAGTGGATCTACCAGCAGTGGGGCGAGGCGGTGTACCTGGACGAAACCCTGGCCCGGCAGCAGAAAGCCATCCTCGCCTGGTGCGAGGAACAGGGCCTGGAGCTCAACGCCAAGCAGCGCAAGAAGCTGCTGAGCCTGGAAACCTGGGCCAAGCAGTCCCTGCTGGTGACCGTGGCCAACTACCTGATGCAGGCCATCGGCACGGACGAATTCGACGACTTCAACCTGTTCGCCAAACAGGTGGACAAGGTGCTCAAGCAACTGGGCAAGGAGGCCGGCATCAAGCTCGGCGCCAGCGAGCGCAACCAGCTGCTCAATGCGGTGAGCTGGTACGACGAAAACGCCGCCAAGGTGATCCGCAAGGTGGAGAAGTTCGACCGCGAGCAGCTGGCGGCGCTGCTGCAGCGGCTGGATTGCAGCGAGGCCGAGCTGCCCGACTTCGGCTACTACCCCCACGGCAAGCCCGGCGAAGTCATCACCTACGAACCCAGCAGCGACCTGCGCGACAGCGAGAGCATCCCGCTGGCCGACTCCATCCACCGTTTCTTCAAGGCCGAGGTGCAGCCCCATGTCGAGGAAGCCTGGATCAATCTGGAGTCGGTGAAGATCGGCTACGAGATCAGCTTCAACAAGTACTTCTACAAGCACCAGCCGCTGCGCAGCATGGATGAGGTGGCGCGGGAGATCGTCGCACTGGAGCGACAGGCGGAGGGGCTGATTGCAGAGATTTTGGGGCTGGAGGTCAAGGAAGTTTCGGGGGTGTCGGCATGACTACTTTGTATGTCAAGCTGCCCGACTATGGGCGCTATAAAAATACAGAAATTGAGTGGGCCAACCAAATCCCTCTGCATTGGGAGGTCAAGGCATTAAAGCATATTGCCAAACTCAGAAGTGGTGACACCATCCGACCAGAGCAATTTACAGAAGATGGATACCCTGTTTTTGGCGGAAACGGCTTCAGAGGGTTCACAAATTCATTCAACAACTCTGGAAGACTCCCGCTAATTGGCAGGCAAGGCGCATTATGTGGCAATGTAAATTATTCTTCAGGGGATTTCTTTGCATCTGAACATGCAGTAGTTGTCTACCCGAAGAGCGGCGCCAGCGTCACATGGCTTGGCGAAACAATTCGAACCGCCAACTTCAACAGGCTGTCTCAATCTTCAGCACAACCTGGCATAGCCGTAGCGGTCGTGGAAAACCAGACATTTCCATATCCACCGCTGCCAGAGCAAAAAGCCATTGCTGCGTTTATAGACCAGAAATCTGTGCAAATCGATCAAGCAATCCAGGTCAAGGAGCGCCAGATCGAGCTACTGAAAGAGCGCAGGCAGATCCTGATCCAGCAGGCCGTAACCAGTGGCCTGAACCCCGATGTGCCCATGCGCGACTCCGGTATCGAATGGATTGGTGAGATTCCGGCGCATTGGCGACTTATGGCCAACCGTGCCCTGTTCCGTGAGCGTGTCGAGCCTGGGCAGGAGGAGTTGCCCTTGCTGTCGGTTTCCATCCACTCCGGTGTTTCCGAGGAAGAAATCGCCGAGGAGGATAACGTCCGTGGTCGAGTCAAGATCGAAGACAAGACCAAGTACAACCGGGTTCGCCCTGGCGACATCGCTTTCAATATGATGCGGGCCTGGCAAGGGGCGATTGGTGCGGTACGAGTGGAGGGCATGGTCAGCCCTGCCTACACCATTGCGGTGCCCCGCCCATGCCTCGATCCCCGATACTTCGAGCACCAGTATCGTACCCCCGGCTTTATCCAGCAGATGGACCGTTACTCCAAGGGCATTACCGACTTCCGCAAGAGACTTTACTGGGACGGATTCAAGCAACTGATCACTCTGGTTCCGCCTCTTGAGGAACAGCAGGCCATCGTCGAGTTTATCGAGCGGTCCATGCTCAAGCAGAATGCTGCAGTGACGCTGCTGGAACAACAAATCAGTAAACTCAAGGAATACAAAGCCACCCTGATCAATAGCGCCGTGACCGGCAAGATCAAGGTGCCGGGCGTGGTGGAGCCCGAGGCACAGGACATGGAGGTGGTCTGATGGATGCCCAGCAGCAACTGCAGCGTTTGCTGACCGGTAGCGGCGAGAACGAGGTGGTGGAGTTCAAGGAGGCCAAGAACAGCTACGACTTCGACAAGCTCGGCCGCTATTTCTCGGCGCTGAGCAACGAGGCCAACCTCAAGGGGCTACCCAGCGCTTGGCTGGTGTTTGGTGTAAAGGATAACCAGCAGGTGGTGGGTACACGCTATCGCGAGCAGCCCAAGCAGTTGCAGTCGCTGAAGAAGGAAGTGGCCGACAAGGTCAGTCAGCGCCTGACCTTTATCGAGATTCATACGGTTCTTCATCCCGCTGGCCGGGTGCTGCTGCTGGAAATTCCCGCCGCCCCCCAAGGCCTGCCGGTGGCTTGGGAAGGGCACTATTACGGCCGCGATGGCGAATCCCTCGGCCCGCTGTCGCTTGAAGAGATCGAGCGCATCCGCAACCAGAATCGCCTGCAAGACTGGAGTGCAGGCATCTGCCACGGCGCTACCCTAGACGACCTGAGCGACGAGGCCATTGCCCTGGCCCGCCGCGAGTACGCCACCAAGCATCCCAAGCTGGCTGACGAGTTGCCGAACTGGAGCGATGAGACCTTTCTCAACAAAGCCAAGCTGGCAATCCAGGGGCAGATCACCCGTACAGCCATTCTGCTGCTGGGCAAACCTGAGGCGGCGCACTGGCTCAACCCCGCCTCGCCCACCGTCACCTGGATTCTCAAGGATCGCGACGGCCTGGAGCGTGACTACAAACACTTTTCCTGTCCGTTGCTGGTCGACGCCGACGAGGTCTACCGCAAGATCCGCAACCTGAAGTACCGCTACATGTCGGATGGATCGCTGTTTCCCGAGGAGGTCGACCAGTACGATCCTTTTATCATCCGCGAAGCGCTTAACAATGCCATTGCCCACCAGGACTATGAGCTGGGTGGCAAGGTCACTGTGGTGGAGTTCGAGGACGGACGGCTGTGCTTCAGTAACCCCGGCACCTTTATCCCCGGCTCGGTGGAGCAGGTAATCCACTCCGACGCACCGGAAACCCGCTATCGCAACCGCTTTCTCACCGATGCCATGGTCAATCTGAACATGATCGACACCATCGGCAGCGGCATCCGCAAGATGTTCCTGATCCAGAAAAACCGCTTCTTCCCCCTGCCGGAATACCAGCTGGAACAAAACCGCGTGCAGGTGACCATCACCGGGCGCGTACTCGACATGGGCTATGCACGCAAGCTGGCCGAGCTACCCAACCTGACGCTGGACGACATCATCCTCCTGGACCAGGTGCAGAAGCGAAAGCCGTTGACCGATGCACAGGCCCGCCACCTCAAGCAGCAAGGGCTGATCGAAGGACGCAAGCCCAACTTCCATATTTCTGCCCAAGTGGCGCGGCACAGCGATGACATGGCCCTGTACATCCGTACCCGCGGTCTCGACGATGCACACTACAAGAGCCTGATCTGCGACCTGATCAAGCGGTCCGGCTCGGCCAGACGTGCCGATATCGACAAGCTGCTGCTAGACAAACTCCCCGAGGTTCTAGACCAACAGCAGAAGGCCAACAAGATCAAGAATCTGCTTCAAGCCTTGAAGAATCAGAAGGTTATCGAGCCGCAGGGTAAGCTCTGGAAAATGTCTAAAGGCTGATGGTTAGATATTTCTAGACATTCTCCGACCCTGTTTCAAGTTGTCTTGGTGCCGGCAACAGGCAGCGCGATGGCGTGCCACGATCTCATTTGACGGCCATTTGACTGAGGCGGCCAACACCGCTGGGGAAAGCCCTGAAACCCCTGTAGATTCAAGGTGTTGGAGGAATCGCTCATTTGACTGAGCAACGCGTGACTAGACGAACGAGCCAGCTCACTAGACATTGGAAAGCCAGCCTGCACGCGCAATCGCAGGCATAAAACCCAGAAAAATCAGTGGGTTATCAGATATTTCGGCGGGCAAGGACGAATGTCTAACCCCCGCTGACTGGATATTTTCAGACATCCGCACCCCGCGACGGCCAGCACGGCGACGGCGAGCGAATCAGGCACAAGGAAGCCGGCATGGTGAGCAAGACCAACGAACAGGCACTGGAAGCAAGCATCGAGAAATACCTGACCGGTACCTGCCTGGAAGAGCAGGCAGCGATCCGCGACGATGCCGCCGAGCAACCTTTCAGCCCCCACCATGGCTACCGACTGGGTCGCACCCAGGACTTCAATGCCCGCTACGCGGTGGATACCCGCTGGCTGTGGCAGTTCCTCCAGGACAGCCAGGGCGATGAGCTGGAGCGCCTCCAGCAGCGTTATGACGACTGGGATCTGCGCATCCTAGAACGCTTCGACCGGCTGGCGAAGAAGTACGGCATGCTGCATCTGCTCAAGCGCGGCCTGGCCATCGACGATGTGCACCTGCACCTGATGTACCCCGCGCCGCTGGCCAGCAGCTCGGAGAAGGTCCGCCACAACTTCGCGGCGAACATCTTCAGTAGTACCCGCCAGGTGCGCTACTCCCTGAGCAATACCCTGGAAGAGATCGACATGGTGCTCTTCATCAACGGGCTGCCCTTCGCCACCCTGGAGCTGAAGAACCCCTGGACCGGCCAGACCGCCCGTTATCACGGGCAGAAGCAGTACCGCCAGGATCGCGACAGCAGCCAGCCGCTGCTGCAGTTTGGCCGCTGCCTGGTGCATATGACGGTGGACACCGACGAGGTCTACATGACCACCAAGCTGGCCGGTGCCGCCACGTTTTTCCTGCCGTTCAACAAGGGTCACAACCACGGTGCCGGCAACCCGCCCAACCCGACGGGGCACAAGAGCGCCTATCTGTGGCAGGAAGTCTTCAGCCGGGAAAGCGTGGCCAACATCATCCAGCACTTCGTACGCCTGGATGGCAGCAGCAAGATGCCGCTGGCCAAACGCACGCTGTTCTTCCCGCGTTACCACCAGCTGGACGTGGTACGGCGCCTGGTGGCCCATGCCAGTTGCAATGGCGTGGGCCAGCGCTACCTGATCCAGCACTCGGCAGGCTCGGGCAAGTCGAACTCCATCACCTGGGCGGCCTATCAACTGATCGAAACCTATCCGGCTTCGCCCGAGGTGGCCGGCGCCAGGGGCCTGGATGTGCCGCTGTTCGACTCGGTGATCGTGGTGACGGACCGGCGGCTGCTGGACAAGCAGCTGCGCGAGAACATCCGCGAATTTTCGGAGGTGAAGAACATCATCGCCCCGGCGCTGAAGTCTGCGGATCTCAAGCTGGCGCTGGAGCAGGGCAAAAAGATCATCATCACCACCATCCAGAAGTTTCCCTTCATCGTCGATGGCATCGACGACATGGCCGGCAAGCGCTTTGCCGTGATCATCGACGAGGCGCACAGCTCACAGGATGGCAGCTCCCACGGGAAGATGAACAAGGTGATGGGCAGCGACGAGCAGGACGATACCCAGGAGAAGATTCTCAGCGCCATCAAGAAGAGCAAGATGCGCGGCAACGCCTCCTACTTCGCCTTCACCGCCACGCCGAAGAACAGCACCCTGGAGAAGTTTGGCGAGCAGCAGCCGGACGGCAGCTTCCAGCCGTTCCATCTGTACTCCATGAAGCAGGCCATCGAGGAGGGCTTCATCCTTGATGTGCTGGCCAACTACACCACCTACAAGAGCTATTACGAAATCCAGAAGTCCATCGAAGGGAATCCGCTGTTCGACACTCTGAAAGCGCAGAAGAAGCTGCGCGCCCATGTCGAACGCAACCAGCAGACCATCAACGCCAAGGCGGAGATCATGCTGGAGCACTTCATTGCCCACGTGGTGAACCCGAAGAAGCTCAAGGGCCAGGCGAAGGGCATGGTGGTCACCCAGAACATCGAGGCGGCCATCCGTTACCACAAGGCCATCAGCCGGTTGCTGGAGGCGCGAGGCAATCCGTTCAAAGCGTTGATCGCCTTCTCCGGCGAGAAGGTGATCGATGGCGTCGAGTACAGCGAGGCGCAGATCAACGGCTTTGCCGAAGCGGACACTCGCGACAAGTTCGACAGCGACGACTACCGCCTGCTTGTAGTCGCCAACAAGTACCTGACCGGTTTCGACCAGCCCAAGCTGTGCGCCATGTATGTGGACAAGAAGCTGCAGGATGTCCTCGCCGTACAGGCGCTGTCGCGCCTCAACCGAGCTGCGCCGAAGTGGGGCAAGAAGACTGAGGATCTGTTCATCCTGGACTTCTTCAACTCGGTCGAGGACATCAAGAAGTCCTTCGATCCCTTCTACACGGCCACCAGCCTGTCCAGCGCGACGGACATCAACGTGCTCCATGAGCTCAAGGATCAACTGGACGAGGTAGGCGTCTACGAGTGGCCGGAGGTAGAGAGCTTCGCCGCACTGTATTTCGACAACGCCAATGCCGAGCAACTGAGCCCGCTGATCGACACGGCCGTCGAGCGCTTCGATGAGAAGCTCGAACTTGAAGAGGAAGCAAAAGCCGACTTCAAGATCAAGGCCAAGCAGTTCGTGAAGATCTACGGCCAGATGGCGTCGATCATGCCCTACGAGATCCTGGCTTGGGAAAAGCTCTTCTGGTTCCTCAAGTTCCTGATCCCGAAGCTCAAGATCAAGGACAAGGACGCCGACGAGATCGATGCCCTGCTCAATGCAGTGGACCTGTCCTCCTACGGCCTGGAGCGGATCAAGCTCAACCATGCCATTGAACTGGACGACTCGGAAACCCAGCTCGACCCCGCCAATCCGAATCCTCGGGGCGCGCATGGCGGCGAACAGCAGAAAGACCCCCTGGATCAGATCATCCAGACCTTCAACGAACGCTGGTTCCAAGGCTGGGACGTCACTCCCGAAGAGCAGCGAGTGAAGTTCCTGAGCATCCTGCAAGGCATCCAGCAACACCCGGACTTCGAGGCCAAATACCAGCAGAGCCAGGACGAGGACCACCGGACCCTGGCTTTCGAGAAGATCTTCGAGGAAGTCATGCTGAAACGCCGGCGTCAGGACCTTGAGCTGTATCGGCTGCTGGCCAGCGATGCTGCTTTCAAGTCCTCCATGCAACAGAGCATGCGGGGCTTGCTGCGGTAATGGTCCAGTGTGGCGAATACATAATGCCTCGTCCTGACAGACTCAAGTGATAAAAATAGGTCGACAGCTGCCAGTCTCGAGCGGCTGCTGTCGGCCGATTCTGTTGAAAAAGTAGCGTCCTCCCCATGCCGTTGGCAAAATTGCTCTGTCAGCGAGCGCGGGGGCGAATAGCATGATGGGGCAGTTACCGGGAGGGCAGCAGCGCCTGTTCTACTCGT
>NZ_QKRU01000098.1:0-20081 GCF_003234055.1 Pseudomonas sp. 57B-090624 | reverse complement strand
GCGCCCGCCCTTCCCACCTTGCCCGCCTGCTCGCCCTGCTTCTGTCGCTGATCGGCCTCGCCCTGCTGATCGGCGGCATCCGCCTGGTCTGGGTCGGCGGCTCCTGGTACTACCCGCTGACCGGTGCAGCCCTGCTGCTGACCGGCTTCCTGCTGTGGAACGGCCTCGGCTCGGCGCTGCTGGTGTTCGCCGCGATGCTCATCGCCTCCACCGCCTGGGCCCTCTGGGAAGTCGGCCTGGACTGGTGGCAACTGGTCCCGCGCCTGGCCCTGTGGTTCGGCCTCGGCGTGCTGCTGTTGCTGCCCTGGACGCGGCGCGGCCTGGCCGGTGGCACCTCGCCGGCCAACGGTGGCGCGCTGCTGGTGGCGGTGCTGCTGGCCGGCGCCGTGGCACTGCTCAGCCAGTTCACCGAACCCCACCGCCAGGAAGGCGAGATCAGCCGGGCCGACCCCGCGCCCGCCGCCGGCGAGCCGCCCATGCCCGAAGGCGACTGGCAGGCCTACGGGCGCAGCAATGCCGGCGACCGCTACTCGCCCCTGGCGCAGATCACCCCGGAAAACGTCCACAAGCTGGAGCTGGCCTGGAGCTACCGCACCGGCGATCTGCCCGGCCCCGACGACCCGCAGGAAACCACCGCCGAAAACACCCCGCTGAAGGCCAACGGCATGCTCTACGTGTGCACCCCGCACAGCCAGGTGATCGCCCTGGACCCGGACAGCGGCCGCGAGATCTGGCGCTTCGACCCGAAGATCAGCACGCAGCACGCCGACAGCTTCAAGGGCTGGGCGCACATGACCTGCCGGGGCGTCGCCTACCACCAGCAAGACACCCCCGGCGACGGCAAGCGCTGCGAGCGGCGCCTGTTCCTGCCCACCGCCGACACCCGCCTGATGGCCCTGGACGCCGATGACGGCAAGCCCTGCGAGGAGTTCGGCGAGAAGGGGTCCATCGACCTCACGCGCGGCATCGGCAGCTTCACCCCGGGCGGCTACTACTCCACCTCGCCGCCCGGCGTCAGCCGTGACCTGGTGATCATCGGCGGCCACGTCACCGACAACGTTTCCGAGGACGAGCCTTCGGGCGTGATCCGCGCCTACGACGTGCGCGACGGCCACCTGGTGTGGAACTGGGATGCCGGCAACCCCGACGACACCGCCCCGCTGGCCGAGGGCCGCACCTACACCCGCAACTCGCCGAACATGTGGTCGGTGATGAGCCTGGACGAGCAGCTCGGCCTGCTCTACCTGCCCATGGGCAACCAGACCCCGGACCAGTGGGGCGGCCGCCGTACCCCCGCATCGGAGAAATACAGCGCCGGCGTCACCGCCCTGGAGATCGCCACCGGCAAGGTGCGCTGGACCTTCCAGATGACCCACCACGACCTCTGGGACATGGACGTCGGTGGCCAGCCCACCCTGGTCGACCTGCCGCCGCAGAAGGCCGGCGATGCCCCGCGCCCGGCGCTGATCGCCTCCACCAAGCAGGGCAGCCTCTACGTGCTCGACCGGCGCACCGGCGAGCCCATCGTCCCGGTGAAGGAAACCCCTGTGCCCCAGGGCGCGGCCAAGGGCGACTTCACCGCGCCGACCCAGCCCATGTCGGCACTCAACCTGATGCCCCCGCCGCTGCAGGAGCGCGACATGTGGGGCGGCACGCCGATCGACCAGATGCTCTGCCGCATCGCCTTCCGCTCGCTGCGCTACGAAGGCATCTACACCCCGCCCTCCGAGCAGGGCAGCCTGGTCTACCCCGGCAATTTCGGGGTCTTCGACTGGGGCGGCATCGCGGTGGACCCGGTGCGCCAGATCGCCTTCCTCAACCCCAGCTACATGGCCTTCACCTCGAAACTGGTGCCTGAAGGCCGCGCCGCCGATGAACCTGCGCGCAAGAGCGAGATCGAAGGCGTACAGCCGAACAAGGGCGCGCCCTTCGGCGCCCTGCTCTCGCCGCTGCTGTCCCCCCTCGGGCTGCCCTGCCAGTCGCCGCCCTGGGGCTACGTCGCGGGCCTGGACCTGACCACCATGAACGTCGCCTGGAAACACAAGAACGGCACGGTGCGCGACAGCTCGCCGATCCCCATCCCGCTCCCCATGGGCGTGCCCAGCCTGGGCGGCAGCGTGATCACCGGCGGCGGCGTCGCCTTCCTCGCCGGCACGCTCGACCAGTACCTGCGCGCCTATGACGTGCGCAATGGCGAGCAGCTCTGGGAAGGCCGCCTGCCCGCCGGCGGCCAGGCCACGCCCATGAGCTACACCGGCAAGGACGGTCGCCAGTACGTGCTGATCGTCGCCGGTGGCCACGGCTCACTGCACACCCGCCAGGGCGACCATGTCCTGGCCTTCGCCCTGCCCAAGGAATGATCGATGCCGCGTAACGTCCCACT
Source organism: Pseudomonas sp. 57B-090624 (assembly GCF_003234055.1). Lineage (NCBI taxonomy): Bacteria > Pseudomonadati > Pseudomonadota > Gammaproteobacteria > Pseudomonadales > Pseudomonadaceae > Pseudomonas > Pseudomonas sp. 57B-090624. Next base: position 17,698 of record NZ_QKRU01000098.1, on the reverse strand, counting down.
GCTCTTGTGCACCCTGACCCTGCTCGCCGGATGCGCCGGGCGCCCTCCCGTCGACACCACCCAGTTGCTGGTCGGCTGCGCGGGCGCGGCCTGCCCCGGCATCCAGCGCTTCGCCTTCGACGGCGCCCAGGGCCGGCTGACGGAACGGCCGCTGCAGACCCTGCCCAGCGCCAACCCCTCGTGGCTGGTGCTCTCGGCGGATGGCAGCCAGCTGTTCGCCACCAACGAGAACCCGCCCCGGGGGCGCGACCCGGCCGGCCAGGTCAGCAGCTTCGCCATCGGCGCGGGCGCCGAGCGCAGCCTCACGCCACTCAGCCAGGTGGCGACCCGGGGTGCCGAGCCGACCCATGCCAGCCTCAGCGAGGACGGGCGCTTCCTCTTCGTCGCCCACTACGGCACCCGGCCCACGCCCGGAGGCAGCCTCGCGGTGATCCCGGTCACGGCCCACGGCACCCTGGGCGCCGTGGCCCAGCAGGTGCGCCAGAGCTTTTCCAGGCGCGGCTCGCAGCGCCAGGGCTCCTCGCACATGCACGCGGCGGTGCCGGTTGGCGGCTACCTGTTCGTCACCGACCTGGGCGCCGACAAGGTCTACGCCTACCGCTACGACGGGGATGAACCGAAGAAGCCGCTGCAGGCCGCCAGGCCCGGCGCCTTCGCCTTGCCCAAGGGCAGCGGCCCGCGCCACCTGGCGTTCGACAGGAGCGGCACGCGCGCCTACCTGAGCCTTGAGCTGTCCAACCAGATCGCCATCCTCGGCCGCGACGAGGCCAGGCTGGAGCAACAGGGCCTGGTCGACCTCGACCCGCCCGGCGCCAACGCCGAGGGCGACCGCCGCCTAGGCGCCATCCACCTGTCGCCGGACGGACGCTTCCTCTACGTCGCCCGCCGTGGGGTGGAGAACCAGATCGTGGTCTATGCGGTGAGCCCCGCCGACGGCAGCCTCAGCGAAGTGCAGCGGCACGCCAGCGGGGGCGAGGAACCTCGCGAATTCACCTTCGCCCCGGACGGGCGCTTCCTGCTGGTGGCCAACCAGAAGAGCGACAGCGTGGCGGTATTCTCCCGTGACCCGCAGAGCGGCCTGCTGGTGGAGCAGGTGCAAGGCATCAGCACCCCCGCTCCCAGCGCCCTGCGCTTCGTCCCGTGATTCAGGCGGCCAGGGCCAGGCCCTGGCACTGCCTCGCACACTCCTCGCACACCTGGGCCAGCCGCTGGCAGTACGCCAGGTCGTGACGCTGGCACTCCGCCGCGCACAGCCGGCACATGCTCGCGCAGAACAGGCCGAATGCGATCACCTGGGCGCTTTGCCGCTCCACCAGCTCCTCCATCAGCAGGCAGCTGTCGGCGCATTCGCGGCTCAGCTCGATGCAGCGCCCCAGGTCCTCGCCGGACTCGTCCAGGCGGCTCTCGGTGACGCACTGCGCGCATGCGCTGGCACACACCACGCAGGCTTCGGCACAGGCTTGGATCTCGGCATTCATGGGCATCTCCATCCAGGGGGCTCATCTACTTCGGCCCCGCCATGGCGCGGCGGTTCAGGAGATTTATGTGCGCCGTAGGTTGGGCTGAGGCATGAAGCCCAACGCAGCAGAGTCGAGCCCCGCTCCGTTGGGCCTCGCTGCGCTCGGCGCCCACCTACAAGCGTGCCATGGCCGCCTGAACATCCACCCGAACCCATCGCCAGGCACCGGGTCACTAACAGGGTCATCGTGATCCGGAGGTTCCCCATGTTGGAAAACTGGCTACCGTACCTGCCGCTGCCCGAACTCAGGGTCCTGCTCACGGCCCTGGTGGTGACGCTGGGCCTCAGCCTGGCCGCACGCGGGGTCATGCGTGTGCTCGTCCGCCTGGCCAAGCCGGTGCTGTTCCTGCGCGAGCTGCTGCAACGGGTGCGTCGGCCGCTCTACCTGCTGCTGCCGCTGCTCGGCCTGCAGACGGTGTGGAGCGCCGCGGACGACGACCTGCTGTTCATCGGCCCGCTGCGCCAGCTCACCTCGATGGCCATCATCGGCACCTTCACCTGGCTCGGCCTGCGCGCGGTGGATGCGGTGCAGCAGGTGATCCTGCTGCACAACCCCGTGGACATCAGCGACAACCTGCGCGCCCGGCGCATCCAGACCCAGACCCGCGTGCTGGTGCGCACCCTGAGCTTCTTCGTGCTGCTGTTCGGGGCCGCCACCATGCTCATGACCTTCCCCACCGCGCGGCAGTTCGGCACCAGCCTGCTGGCCTCGGCCGGGGTCGCCGGGCTGGCGGTGGGCTTCGCCGCCAAGCCGGTGCTGGGCAACCTGATCGCCGGGCTGCAGATCGCCATCACCCAGCCCATCCGCCTGGATGACGTGGTGATCGTCGAGAACGAATGGGGGCGCATCGAGGAAATCACCGGCACCTACGTGGTGGTGCGCATCTGGGACGACCGCCGCCTGGTGGTGCCGCTGCAGTGGTTCATCGAGAACCCCTTCCAGAACTGGACGCGGGTCAGTTCCTCGATCACCGGCGCGGTGGTGCTCTGGGCCGACTACGAAATGCCGCTGGACCCGCTGCGCCAGGAGCTGGAGCGCCTGTGCAAGGAAGCGCCGCAACTCTGGGACGGGCGCGTCAGCGTGCTGCAACTGGTGGACGCCAACGAACGCGCCATCCAGCTGCGGGTGCTGGTCAGCTCCATCGACTCCTCGCGCAACTGGGACCTGCGCTGCTACCTGCGCGAGAACCTGATCAACTTCATCGCCCACCGCTACCCGCACTGCCTGCCGCAACTGCGCGCCGAACTGTCCCGCAGTGCCGCGCCCGAACTGGGCGGCCGCCACCCGGAGCCCATCGTCGAACCCGAGCGCCAGCCGCCGGTGTGAATCAGCCGCCGGCCGCCTCGATGGGCAGCTTCGCGGCGACGGCCTGGCGCAGGCGCTCGTAGTAGTAGGGCAATTGCAGCAGGCCATGCCGGGCGGCCGCCTCGCGCACCTGGTTGCGCTGGCCATCGAAGCGCAACTGCTCGCTGACCACCCAGGGCTCGCCGTCCATCAGCATGGCGCAGGCGAAGCACACCAGGCCGTCCATCTCGCCTTCGGCCTCGGCCAGCCCGGTATTGGCCAGCGCCACGCTGGCCTCGCTGTTGTCCAGGGCGCCCAGGGCCATCTCCCGCGCCACCTCCTCGCTGGTCAGGCCGTAGCGGGCGATGGTGCCCGGGGCCACGCCCAGGCATTGCTGCTTGGCCTCGGGCGAATAGGCGACATAGCCCCGATCCAGCACCGCACCGCAACCGGGCACCCCCGCCAGCAGGGACGCCATCATCCCCCCGGTGCAGGATTCGGCGGTGACCAGGGACAGCTGGTACTTCTCGAGGAAACTCACAACCTGCTCGACGCTCTGCATGACGGCCTCCGGGGAATGGCTGTGCCTGTGTAGTGGCTTAGGGATGCACCGGAGCTGCCGAGTTCCCACTATCCACCGGTGCAGGCGACGGGCGCGCCCGTCGTGGGAGCGAAATTCATCCGCGATGCTGCAGCCGACGACAACCCTCATCGCCAACGTTCCCCGACGGCCGGCCGGAGGGAAAAATAGTCGAAACTTCTCCGCTCCGCGCCCGGTCAGGGTTTATGTGGGGATGTGACGTCTGTGCTGGGTTTCCAAGCTCATCTTTCCATCTGGCACCGGCTCGAGAAGCGGTGCAGGAACGATGACCCGCGCACGGACGGTGAGACTGCATCCCCCTATTCAGGGATTTTGGATAGCGGAGGATGATATGGGAAATGCTGTAGCGAGCGCTCAGCTCGGGGGTTTGAGTTCCGTGACCAATCGCCCCCAGCTGCATGTTGAAAGCCTGCACACCAACAAGAAAAGAATTCTGTTCGTCACCTCGGAGTTCGCCGATCTGGTCAAGGTCGGCGGCCTGGGGGACGTTTCCGCTGCACTGCCCAGGGCCCTGGCTTCCCGACATGACGTTCGCGTCCTCATCCCCGGCTACCGGCAGGTGCTGGAGAGCGGCAACCCGATCCGCGTGATCGGCCGGGTGCCGGGGCATGCCGCCCTGCCCGCCTGCCGCATCGGCCGCATGGACCTCAAGGACGGCCTGATCGTCTACGTCATCCTCTGCCCCGAGCTCTACGAGCGCGAAGGCACGCCCTATGGCGACGCCGAGGGCCGCGACTGGCCGGACAACCACATCCGCTTCGCCCGCCTGGGCCTGGCCGCCGCCGAGCTGGCCGCCGGCACCGCCTGCCTCAGCTGGTGCCCGGAGCTGATCCACGCCAACGACTGGCCCGCCGGCCTCGCCCCTGCGTACATGGCCTGGCGCGGGCAGACCACGCCCAGCGTGTTCACCATCCACAACCTCGCCTACCAGGGCCTGATCGACCCGCAGTGCAGCCCGGAGCTGGGCCTGCCGCCGGAAGCCTGCAGCCACGAAAGCATGGAGTTCTACGGCAAGCTGTCGTTCCTCAAGGCCGGCATCGCCCATGCCAGCCACGTGACCACCGTGAGCGAGAACTACGCCCACGAGATCACCACCGAGGACTTCGGCTGCGGCCTGGAAGGCATGCTCAAGCACCGTGTCGACCAGGGCCAGCTCAGCGGCATCACCAACGGCATCGACGAGAGCTGGGACCCGCGTACCGACGAGCACCTGGTGGCCAGCTTCAGCGCCCAGCTGTGGCAGGGCAAGCGCGAGAACCGCGAGTACGTGGAGAAGCTCTTCGACCTGGAGCCGGGCGACGGCCCCCTGTTCGCCGTGGTCTCGCGTCTGGTGCAGCAGAAAGGCATCGACCTGACCCTGGAGATCGCCGCCGCCATCGTCGCCGGCGGCGGTCGCATGGCCATCATCGGGCGCGGCGAGCCGGCCCTGGAGTCGGCCATGCAGGACCTCGCCCAGCGCCACCCGCGCCGCATCGGCGTGCACGTCGGCTTCAACGAGACCGATGCCCGGCGCATGTTCGCCGGCAGCGACTTCCTGCTGATGCCCTCGCGCTTCGAACCCTGCGGCCTGAGCCAGATGTATGCCCAGCGCTTCGGCTCGCTGCCCATCGCCCGGCGCACCGGCGGCCTGGCCGACACCATCGAGGATGGCGTCACCGGCTTCCTGTTCCGCGAGGCCGATGCCGCCAGCTACCTGGATGCCGTGCAGCGCGCGCTCAACGTCTACCGCCACCCCGAGCTGCTCAACGCCATGCGCTGCCAGGCCATGGCCTCGCCGCTCTACTGGCACCAGTCGGTCAAGCCCTATGACCGCCTGTACAAGCGGCTGCTCAAGGCCGGCTCGATGACGCTGCAGGCAGGGGGTCAGGCTTGATGTTTCCCTTGACGCGCAGCCATGGGGCGCTGCTCGAGGAAGACGGCACCACACGCTTCGCCCTCTGGGCACCGGATGCCGGCTCCGTCGAGGTGGAGCTGGCCGACGGCAGCCGCCACCCGCTGCGCGCCCACGGCGAAGGCTGGCATTGCAGCCGCCTGCCCCTGGGCGCCGGCACCCTCTACCGCTACCTGATCGACGGGCACCTGCGCGTGCCCGACCCGGCCTCGCGGGCCCAGGAGGACGGCCCCCACAGCTTCAGCCGGGTGGTCGATCCCAAGGCCTACCGCTGGCGTCACGCCGACTGGCGGGGCCGCCCCTGGCACGAGGCGGTGATCTACGAACTGCATGTCGGCCTGCTCGGCGGCTTCGACCGCGTCGAGGCACTGCTGCCCGGGCTCAAGGAACTGGGCGTCACCGCCATCGAGCTGATGCCCCTGGGGGAATTCCCCGGTGCACGCAACTGGGGCTACGACGGCGTGCTGCCCTTCGCACCGGACAGCTCCTACGGCCCGCCCGAGGCGCTCAAGCGGCTCATCGACAGCGCCCACGGCCTGGGCCTGATGGTGTTCATCGACGTCGTCTACAACCACTTCGGGCCCGACGGCAACTACCTCGGCCAGTACGCCGGGGCCTTCTTCAACCGCGAACGCAAGACCCCCTGGGGCCCGGCCATCGACTTCCGCCAGGTGCAGGTGCGCGACTTCTTCTGCGAGAACGCCCTGATGTGGGTGCTGGACTACCGCGTCGACGGCCTGCGCTTCGACGCCGTGCACGCCATCGCCGAGAAGGATTTCCTGGTGGAGATGGCCGGCCGCCTGCGCGCCGCCGTCGGCAAGGGCCGCCACCTGCACCTGGTGCTGGAGAACGAGGACAACGACGTCGACCTGCTGGAAAAGGGCTACGACGCGCAGTGGAACGACGACGGCCACAACGTGCTGCACGCCCTGCTCACCGGCGAACGCGAGGGCTACTACGCCGATTTCGCCACGGAAACCACCAGCAAGCTGGCGCGCTGCCTCGGCGAAGGCTTCGTCTACCAGGGCGAGTCCACCCGGCGCGGCCACCTGCGCGGGCAGTCCAGCGCACACCTGCCGCCGACCGCCTTCGTGCTGTTCCTGCAGAACCACGACCAGGTCGGCAACCGTGCCTTCGGCGAGCGCCTGGCCAGCCTGGCCGAGCCCGACGAACTCAAGGCCGCCACCGCCCTGCTGTTGCTCAGCCCGATGATCCCGCTGCTGTTCATGGGCGAGGAATGGGGCTCGCGCCAACCCTTCCTGTTCTTCACCTCGCACAACGAGGAACTGGGCCGCGCAGTGCGCGACGGACGGCGCAACGAGTTCCGCGAGTTCGCGGTGTTCGCCGACGAGCAGATCCGCCGGAGCATTCCCGACCCCAACGCCCTGGGCACCTTCACCGGCTCCATCCCCGACTGCGCCACCTGCACCGAGCCCGGCCAGCAGGCCTGGCGCGTCTATTACCGGCGCCTGCTGGAGCTGCGCCACGCGCAACTGGTGCCACGCCTGCCCGGCAGCCAGGCCATCGGCACCCGGGTGCTGGAGGAAAAGGCCGTATCGGCCAGCTGGCGCCTGGGTGACGGCAGCCTGCTGCGCATCGACCTCAACCTCGCCTCCGCCCCGGTACGTGCACCGCTGCCGCACGACGGCGCGCGGGTGATCTTCTCCAACCGCATGGACCTGGACGACTACCGCCAGGGCCTGCTGGCGCCGCGCAGCGTCGCCGTGACCCTGGAGGACAGCGCATGAGCGACGCCCTGTTGGCCGACCTGGCCGGTGCCGCCGGCCTCAGCATCCACTGGACCGACGCCGACGGCCGCCCGCAGCAGGTGGCCCCCGAGGCCCAGCGCGCGCTGCTCGAAGCCCTCGGCTACCCGGCGCAGAGCGAGCAGCAGATCCACGCCAGCCTCGCCCACATCGAGCAGCAGCGCGGCAGCGCCACCCTCGCTCCCCTGCTGACGCTGGACCAGGGCCAGCCGCTGTCGCTGGCCCGGCATTTCGCCGCCGGCACCCCCTTTGCGCTGCAGCTCGAGGACGGCACCCGGGTCGACGCCCGCCTCGACCACGAAGGCCGCCTGCCCGCCATCGCCGCCTGCGGCTACCAGCGCCTGCTGATCGGCGACCAGGCGCTGACCCTGGCCGTGGCCCCGCCGGCCTGCCAGAGCGTGGCCCAGCTCTGCGACCACCAGCGCCGGCACATCTGGGGGCTCACCGCGCAGCTGTATTCCCTGCGCCGCCCCGGCGACGGCGGCCTGGGCGACACCCAGGCGCTGGAGGAACTGGCCCGCAGCGCCGCCGCCAAGGGCGCCGACGCCATCGCCCTGAGCCCGGTGCACGCCATGTTCAGTGCCAACAGCCACACCTACAGCCCCTACTCGCCCTCCAGCCGCCTGCTGTTCAACGCGCTGCACGCAGCCCCCGGCGGCATCCTCGGCGAGCGTGCCATGCAGCAGGCGATCGCCGCCTGCGGCCTGGGTGCCGAGCTGGCGCGCCTGGAAGCCCAGCCGCTGATCGACTGGCCCGCCGTGGCCAGCAGCCGCCAGGCCATCCTGCGTGCGCTGTTCGACGGCTTCAGCGGCCCGGAGAACGCCTTCAGCGCCGACTTCGCCAGCTTCCGCGAGCACGGCGGCGACGCCTTGCTGCAGCACTGCCGCTTCGAGGCCCTGCACGGCTTCATGAGCCGCAGCGGCCTGCCCACCGACTGGCGCGTCTGGCCCGAGCAGTACCGCGACCCCCAGCACGAGGCGGTGCTGCGCTTCGCCGCCGAGCACGAGCAGGAAGTCACCTTCCACGCCTTCTGCCAGTGGCTGATCGCCCGTGGCCTGGACCGCGTGCAGAGCGCTGCCCGGGGCGCGGGGATGAAGATCGGCCTGATCGCCGACCTCGCCGTGGGGGCCGACGGTGCCGGCAGCCAGGCCTGGGCGCGCCAGGCCGAATTGCTGCCCGCCGTGACCGTGGGTGCCCCGCCGGACATCCTCAACCGCTCCGGGCAGAGCTGGGGGGTCTCGGCCTTCTCCCCGGAGGGCCTGCAACGCCACGGCTACCGCGCCTTCATCGAGATGCTCCAGGCCAACCTGGCCCACGCCGGCGGCATCCGCATCGACCACGTCATGGGCCTCAAGCGCCTCTGGGTGCTGCCCCAGGGCGCCCCGCCGGAAGCCGGCGCCTACCTCAACTACCCGCTGCAGGACCTGCTGCGCCTGCTGTCGCTGGAGTCCTTCCGCCACCGCGCCCTGGTCATCGGCGAAGACCTCGGCACCGTGCCCGCCGGCCTGCGTGAAGAATTGGCGCAGCGGATGATCCTCGGCATGCGCGTGCTGCAGTTCGAGCAGGCCGACGGCCGCTTCCTGCCGCCCCACAGCTGGCCCCGCGACGCCCTCGCCACCACCACCACCCACGACCTGCCGAGCATGCGCGGCTGGCTCCTGGGGCGCGACATCGAGTGGCGCGAGGTCACCGGCCAGCGCAGCGCCGAGCACAGCCATGGCGACCGCGAGGCCCGCACGCGGGAAAAGCTCGCGCTGACCACCGCGCTCCACGCCAGCGACCCGAGCCACGGCCCGGACAGCGACAGCGAGGCGCAGCTGGAAGCCTGCATCGGCTTCGTCGGCCGCACCCCCGCGCCCCTGGTGCTGCTGCCCCTGGAAGACGTGATGGGCAGCGAGGAACAACCCAACCTGCCCGGTCCCGGCGACCAGCACCCCAACTGGCGGCGACGCTGGAGCGAACCGGCCGCCAGCATGCTCGACGGCCCGGGCCCCAGCCGCCGCCTGCAACGCCTCGACGACGCACGCCGCCAGCTGGAGGGCCAAGGCCATGAATGAAGTCCGCGCCACCCTGCGCCTGCAGTTCCACCGGGGCTTCACCCTCGACGACGCCGTGCCCCTGGTGCATTACTTCGCCCGCCTGGGCATCAGCCATGTCTACGCCTCGCCGCTGCTCACCGCGCGCAAGGGTTCCGTGCACGGCTACGACGTGGTCGACCCCACCCGGGTCAACCCCGAGCTGGGTGGCGAAGCGGCGCTCGAGCGCCTGGTCGCCGCCCTGCGCGAGCAGCGCATGGGGCTGATCCTCGACATCGTCTCCAACCACATGGCCGTGGGCGGTGACGACAACCCCTGGTGGCTCGACGTGCTCGAATGGGGCCGGAGCAGCCCCTACGCGCAGTTCTTCGACATCCAGTGGCGCTCCCACGACCCGTTGCTGCGCGGCCAGCTGCTGGTGCCCTTCCTGCGCAGCGACTACGGCGAGGTGCTGGCGGCCGGCGAGATCGCCCTGCGCTACGACGCCGGGGACGGCAGCCTCTACGCCCAGCACTTCGACCATCGCTTCCCCCTCACCCCGCCCAGCTACGGCGAATTGCTGCGGGCCAGCGGCGAGCCGTCCCTGGCGGACCTCGCGGCGCGCTTCGAGGCCCTGGACGGGCAACCCGACGCCTGGCAACAGGCACGGGAGCTGCGCCGCCAACTGGCCGAAGCCACCCCGGACGACGCGCCCCTGGCCTGCGCCCTGGAGCATTACCACGCCGACACGCCGCAAGGCCTGGAGCGCCTGCACCGGCTGCTCGAGCGCCAGCACTACCGCCTGGCCAGCTGGCGCACCGCCGCCGACGACATCAACTGGCGGCGCTTCTTCGACATCAACGAACTGGGCGGCCTGCGCGTCGAGCGCCCCGAGGTGTTCGAAGCCACCCATGCCAAGGTCTTCGAGCTGATCGAAGCGGGCCTGGTGGACGGCCTGCGCATCGACCACGTGGATGGCCTGGCCGACCCGCGCGGCTACTGCCGCCGCCTGCGCCGGCGCGTCGAGGGCCTGCTGGACACGCGCCCGCGCGCCCTGCTCGGCCAGCACTTCCCGATCTACGTCGAGAAGATCCTCGGCCCGGGCGAACGCCTGGCCGGCGACTGGGGCGTGGACGGCACCACCGGCTACGAATTCATGAACCAGGTGTCCCTGCTGCAGCACTCGCCCCTGGGCGAGCTGCAGCTCAACGCCCTGTGGAGCACCTTGAGTGGCCGCTCCGGGCGCTTCCAGGACGAGGTGCTGGAAGCCCGCCAACTGGTGCTCACCAGCTCCCTGGCGGGCGATCTGGAGAACCTCGCCCAGGGCCTGCTGCTGGTGGCGCGCGAGGACATCGCCACCCGCGACCTGACCCTGGGCGCCATCCGCCGCGCGCTGCTGGAACTCATCGTGCATTTCCCGGTGTACCGCACCTATGCCGGTGCCTGCGGCCGCTCCGAGCAGGACCGCCGCGTCTTCGAGCAGGCCCTGGCCGGTGCCCGCAGCACCCTGGGCGAGGCCGACCAGCCGCTGTTGCAGCACCTGGACCGCTGGCTCGGCGGCCAGCCCCTGCGCGAGGTGCCGCCCGGCCCGCAGCGCAAGCAGCGGCGCAAGGTCCTGGCGCGCTTCCAGCAGCTCACCTCGCCGGCCGCCGCCAAGGCCGTGGAGGACACCGCCTGCTACCGCTCGGCAGTGCTGCTCTCGCGCAACGACGTGGGCTTCGACCCGCAGCAGTTCAGCGGCTCGGTCGCCGAGTTCCACGCCCAGTGCCTGGCGCGCTCGCAGCACTTCCCCGGCAACCTGCTGACCACCGCCACCCACGACCACAAGCGCGGCGAGGACAACCGCGCGCGCCTGGCGGTGCTCAGCGAGCGCTCCGCCTGGTTCGCCGCCCGCTGCGAGCACTGGCGGCGCCTGGCAGCGCCGCTGCGCGAGGTGCTGGACAGCGACGGCGCCCCCAGCGCGGCGGACGAGCTGATGCTCTACCAGTGCCTGCTCGGCAGCTGGCCGCTGGACCTCGACGCCGACGACCGCCACGCCCTGGAGGCCTACCTGGAGCGCCTGCTGCGCTGGCAGGAGAAGGCCCTGCGCGAGGCCAAGCTGCACAGCAGCTGGAGCGCCCCCAACGCCGCCTATGAAGTGGCCTGCCGCACCTTCCTGCACGACCTGCTGGCGCGCGACACCGCCCGCGAGCTGCGCATCGACATCGCCGCCGCGGCCAACGCCATCGCCGCCGCCGGCGCCCTCAACGGACTCGCCCAGTGCCTGCTGCGCATGACCACGCCCGGCATCCCCGACCTCTACCAGGGCACCGAATTCTGGGACTTCAGCCTGGTGGACCCGGACAACCGCCGCGAAGTGGACTTCGCCCGCCGCATCGACGCCCTCACCGAACCGGCCGACCAGCACCAGCTGATCGAGCACTGGCGCGATGGCCGCATCAAGCAATGGCTGATCTCCACCGTGCTCTCGGTGCGCTATGCCCGCGCCGACCTCTTCGCCCGGGGCGACTACCAGCCGCTGCCGGTGGAGGGCGAGCACGCCGAGCAGCTGCTGGCCTTCGCCCGCAGCCACGGCGGCGACTACCTGGTGGTGCTGGTGCCGCGCCTGGCCAGCGGGCTGCTGGACGAGGCCGTCACGCCCCACATCCCGCCAGCACGCTGGGGCGACACCCGCGTGGTGCTGCCCGCCGCCATTGCCGAGGGCGCGCTCACCGGCGTGTTCTCCAGCGCGCCGCTGCACCCCGTCGATGGGCGCATCGCCGTGGCGCAGGCGCTGGCGGACTTCCCCGTCAACCTCTTGTGTTTCAGACCTCACCAGGAGCCACAGCCATGAGTGCAGAAGAACAGCGCATCCGCGAATTCGCCTACCAGATCTGGGAATCGGAGGGCCGACCCACGGGCCAGGAAGCCCGTCACTGGGAAATGGCGCGCAAGCTCGCCGAGTCGGAAACCCGCGGCGAGCGCCCGCCGGCGCCCAAGCCGCGCCGGGTCAGCAAACCCAAGGAGGTCCCGACCAGCACGCCCACCGAGGCCCTCGCCGCCCCGCCGGCACCGCGCAAGCCACGTGCCGCCAAGGCCGCCACCGAAGAAAAACCCGCGCTGCTGAAAAAGCCGCGTGCCGCCAAGGCCACGCCCAAGGCGCCGAAAGCCTGAACCCCACCGAGTCGTTTGAGGAGAAGCACCAATGAGCAGGCAACGCTCACGGATAACCGAAGGCCACCCCTTTCCCCTGGGCGCCACCTGGGACGGCCTGGGGGTCAACTTCGCGCTGTTTTCCGCCCATGCCACCAAGGTGGAGCTCTGCCTGTTCGACGCCAAGGGCGAGCGTGAACTGGAGCGTATCGAACTGCCCGAATACACCGACGAGATCTGGCACGGCTACCTGCCCGACGCCCACCCCGGGCAGATCTACGGCTACCGCGTGCACGGCCCCTACGAGCCCGACGCCGGCCACCGCTTCAACCCCAACAAGCTGCTGGTCGACCCCTATGCCCGCCAGTTGATGGGCGGGCTGCGCTGGTCCGAGGCGCTGTTCGGCTACACCATCGGCCACAAGGACGGCGACCTGTCGTTCGACGAGCGCGACAGCGCGCCCTTCGTGCCCAAGTCCAAGGTCATCGACCCCGCCTTCACCTGGCCCGAGCAGAAGGCGGTGCGCGTGCCCTGGGACGCCACGGTGATCTACGAGGCCCACCTGCGCGGCACCAGCATGCGCCACCCCGCCGTGCCCAAGCACCTGCGCGGCACCTGCGCCGGGCTGATGAACGCCGAACTGCTGCAGCACATCCGCTCCCTGGGCATCACCACCATCGAGCTGCTGCCGGTCCACGGCTTCGTCAACGACCAGCACCTGCTGGAAAAGGGCATGAACAACTACTGGGGCTACAACAGCCTGGCCTTCTTCGCGCCCCATGCGGCCTACCTCGCCAGCGGCCACATCAACGAATTCAAGGAAATGGTCGCGCACCTGCACGACGCCGGCCTGGAGCTGATCCTGGACGTGGTCTACAACCACACAGCCGAAGGCAACGAGCTGGGCCCGACCCTGTGCATGCGCGGCATCGACAACGCCACCTACTACCGCCTGCTGCCCGACAACCGCCGCCACTACATCAACGACTCGGGCACCGGCAACACCCTCGACCTCAGCCACCCCTGCGTGCTGCAGATGGTCACCGACTCGCTGCGCTACTGGGCCACCGAGATGCGCGTCGACGGCTTCCGCTTCGACCTCGCCACCATCCTCGGTCGCCATGCCCACGGTTTCGACGAGCGCCACGGCTTCCTCGTCGCCTGCCGCCAGGACCCGGTGCTGAGCAAGCTCAAGCTGATCGCCGAGCCCTGGGACTGCGGCCCGGGCGGCTACCAGGTGGGCGGTTTCCCGCCCGGCTGGGTGGAGTGGAACGACCGCTTCCGCGACACCGTGCGGGCCTTCTGGCGCGGCGACAACGGCCAGGTCGCCGGGCTCGCCAGCCGCCTCACCGCCTCGGGCGACCTGTTCAACCAGCGCGGCCGCCGGCCCTACGCCTCGGTCAACTTCGTCACCGCCCACGACGGCTTCACCCTGCGCGATGTGGTCAGCTACGACCACAAGCACAACGAGGCCAACGACGAAGGCAACCGCGACGGCAGCGACAACAACTACTCCTGGAACCACGGCGTCGAAGGCCCCACCGACGACCCGGACATCCGCGAGCTGCGCCTGCGCCAGATGCGCAACATGCTGGCCACGCTGCTGCTCTCGCAGGGCACGCCGATGCTGGTGGCGGGCGACGAGTTCAGCCGCACCCAGCAGGGCAACAACAACGTCTACTGCCAGGACAACGAGCTGGGCTGGATCGACTGGGAACTCGACGACGAGGGCCGCAGCCTGCTGGACTTCACCCGGCGGCTGATCAGCCTGCGCCGCGCCTACCCGATCCTGCGTCGCGGCCGCTTCCTGGTGGGCGAGTACAACGAGGAACTCGGGGTCAAGGACGTCACCTGGCTGTCGACCTGCGGCAACGAGATGACCGAGGAGCAATGGCAGGACGGCAACGCCCGCTGCCTGGGCATGCTCATGGACGGCCGCGCGCAACCCACCGGCATCCGCCGCAGTGGCGCCGACGCCACCCTCCTGCTGCTGCTCAACGCCCACCACGACGTGGTCAACTTCCGCCTGCCGGAAGTGGCCCAGGGCACCGCCTGGACGCTGCTGCTGGACACCAACCGTCCCGACGACCGTTCCCTGGAGCGCTTCGAGTTCGACGCCGAGTTCACCCTCACCAACCGCTCGCTGCTGCTCTTCGAGCTGCAACGGGAGAACGGCTGATGGGGAGCGCCCCGGCCTGCTCCGCCGACCGCCTGGAAGGCGACCTGGCGGAGTACCCGCGCCCGGGCGCCGACACTCCCGAGCTCGGCCGTCGCCTGGCCGCGCTGGTGGCGGCGGGCCTCGACCACCTGCCCCGGCCAGGCGGCGGTGCCACCCTGCAGCGCTGGCAGGCGCTGGCCCGGGTCGCCGCCCGTGACCTGGGCCTGTGCAAGCTCTACGAAGGCCACACCGACGCCCTGGCCATCCTCCACGAACTCGGCGCCGAGGCGCCGCCGCCCGGCAGCACCTGGGGCGTCTGGGCCGCCGAGCCCGCGCAGGCGCGGGTGCGCATCAACGCCCGCACCTCGCAGCAGGACGTGCGCCTGGACGGCACCAAGGCCTGGTGCTCCGGCGCCGCCGTGCTCAGCCACGCGCTGCTCACCGGCTGGAACGAAGCCGGCCACCAGCAGCTGGTGGCCGTGGCCCTGGACCAGCCCGGGGTGCGCATCGCCACGGGCGGCTGGAACGCGGTGGGCATGGCCGCCACCGGCAGCGTCGCGGTGCACTTCGAGCAGGCCCGCGCCCACTGCATCGGGCCGGCCGGCGGCTACCTGGAGCGCCCCGGCTTCTGGCACGGCGGCGCCGGCATCGCCGCCTGCTGGCTGGGTGCCGCCCAGGCCCTGGGCGAGGCGCTGAGGGCGCATTGCGCGGGCCATGACGAACCCCACGCCCTCGCCCACCTGGGCGCCCTGGACGCACAGCTCTACGCCGCCGCCTGCACCCTGCGCGACTGCGCCGCCTGGATCGACCGCCAACCGCGCGCCGACGCCCAGATCCCGGTGCGGCGCCTGCGGGCGATCTGCGAAGGCGCCGCCGAGGCCGCCATCCTGCATGTCGGCCACGCCCTGGGCGCGGCGCCCTACTGCCTCGACCCGAACCTGGCACGGCTGCTCGCCGACCTGCCGGTGTACCTGCGCCAGAGCCATGCCGAACGTGACCTCGCCGCCCTCGGCCGCCTCGCCGCCGCAGAACCACAAGGGAGCTGGATGCCATGAGAGCGCCCCTCATCCACGGCGACGGAACGCCGCTGCAGGCCTGGAACGCCTCGCAGCACCTGAGCCTGGTGCCGACCATTCGCTGCGAGCGCCTGGTGCCGCCGGAAGCCCGCGCGGTGATCGTCGCGCCGCACCCGGACGACGAGGTGCTCGGCTGTGGCGGCCTGCTGCAGCAGCTGTTCCAGCTGGGCCGCCAGGTGCTGCTGATCTCGGTCACCGACGGCAGCGCCAGCCACCCCGGCTCGCCCTACTGGACGGCGCACCGCCTCGGCATCGTACGCCCCCAGGAAAGCGCCGAGGCGCTGCATCGCCTGGGCATCCCGGTGGCCGAGCTGAAGTGGCTGCGCGGCGGCTTCCCCGACACCGGCGTCGGGCGCCACCTGGGCGAGCTCAAGCGCTTCCTCGCCACCTACCTGCAGCCCTCGGACGTGGTCTTCACCACCTGGCGCGAGGACGGCCACGCCGACCATGAGGCGGTGGGGCTGGCCACCCTCGAAGTCGGCAGCGAGATCGGCGCGCTGGTCCACGAGGTGCCCATCTGGGCCTGGCACTGGGCGAGCCCGGAAGACCCGCGCATCCCCTGGGAGCGCGCGCGCAAGGTCGAGCTCGACATCTGGACCCTGGCCCGCAAGCGCCACGCCGTGCAGGCCTTCGCCAGCCAGCTGTACGCCGACCCCGGTGGTGGCCAGCCGGTGCTCGGCAGCGCCAGCCTGGAACGCCTGCAGCAACCCTTCGAGCTGTTCTTCCTATGAGTGTGGCCGACACCTACTTCGACAGGCTCTATCAGGACAGCCGCGACCCATGGGCCTTCCGCCGCCGCTGGTACGAAAAGCGCAAGCGCAGCCTGGTGCTGGCCGCCCTGCCCCGAGGCTTCTACGGCAAGGTGTTCGAGCCCGGCTGCAGCAACGGCGAGCTGAGCCTGCGCCTGGCCGAACGCTGCCACGACCTGCTGTGCTGCGACACCTCGGCGCGCGCCGTGGAACTGGCCGCCCAGCGCCTGGCCAACAAGCCCAACGTGCGCCTTTTGCAGGCGCGCCTGCCGCAGCAGTGGCCCAGGGGGCGCTTCGACCTGATCGTCCTCAGCGAGCTGTGCTACTACCTCGACGCCGGCGACCTCGACCGCCTGATCACGCATTGCCTGGCGTCGCTGAACCGCAGCGGCACCCTGCTGGCCTGCCATTGGCGGCCGGAGATCGACGGCTGCCCGCTGACCGGCGACGAAGTCCATGAGCGCCTGGCCCGGGGCCTGGGCATGCCGCGCCTGCTGCGCCATGAAGAGCCCGACCTGCTGCTGGAGGTCTGGTGCCACGACGCCACCTCGGTGGCCGAGCGCGAGGGGCTGCGGGAGCGCGGTGCATGATCGGCGTCGTCATCCCGGTGCACAACGAGGAACGGCTGCTGGGCGCCTGCATCGAATCGGTGCTGGCGGCGGCCGCCCACCCCGGCCTCGGCGGCGAACCGGTCCGCGTACTGGCCGTGCTGGATGCCTGCAGCGACGGCTCCGCCGCCATCGCCGAGGCCGCCGGCATCGCCACCCTGGCCATCGACGCGCGCAACGTCGGCCAGGCCCGAGCCGCCGGCGTGCACCTGCTGCTGGACGAGGGCGCGCGCTGGATCGCCTGCACCGACGCCGACAGCATCGCCGGCACCAACTGGCTGGTCGCACAGCTGGCCCTGGGGGCCGACGTGGTCTGCGGCACCGTGCGCATCGCCCAGTGGGACGCCATCCACCTCGACGCCCAGGCGCGCTACCACGCCCACTACCACCAGCACGACGACCACCGCCACGTGCACGGCGCCAACCTCGGCTTCAGCGCCGAGGCCTACCTGCGTGCCGGCGGCTTCCCGCCCCTGGCCGCCCACGAGGACCTGCACCTGGTGCGCGCCTTCGAACGCAGCGGCGCACGCATCTCCTGGAGCAGCAGCCCCGCCGTGCACACCAGCGCCCGCCTCGACGCCCGCGCCCCGGAGGGCTTCGCCGCGTTCCTGCGGGGGTTGTTGTAGGAGCGAATTCATTGGCTCTGTCTGCGTTAAGTGTTGCTAGAAGAATTGAGCCCAGCTGATTGCCGAGCTCTGGTGATGTTTCTGGTTTCGCCCCCCCGGGCGAGTCTCTTTCTTCAGTCGCCAAGAAAGAAACCAAAGAGGCTTGCCGGTATGACTCACCCACATAGGTGACAAATCGGTTCAACCACATGGGTAACAGTTTTTAACCTAGCGGGGTTCCCTCCGGAGGGTGCCCCATGCCTTGGCGAGAGCTGAAACCTATGGACGAAAAA
>NZ_QKRU01000097.1:0-21042 GCF_003234055.1 Pseudomonas sp. 57B-090624 | reverse complement strand
GCCCTCGAACTCGCCCCACCCAACGCCGGCAACCGCGACGACGACCTGATCAGCCAGCGGGTCGCCCACAACCTGCTGCGCCTGCGCAGCAAGCGGCAACTGTCGCTCGACGCCCTGGCGCGGCTCTCCGGCGTGAGCCGGGCGATGCTGGCGCAGATCGAGTCCGGGCGCAGCGTCCCGTCCATCAAGGTGCTGTGCAAGGTCGCCCAGGGGCTCAAGGTCTCGGTCGCCGCCTTCCTCGACGACCGCGCCTTCTCCGGTGTCGCGGTGTTGCCGGCGGCGCAGAGCAAGCGCCTGGTCAGCGCCGGCGAGGGCTTCGTAAGCCGCGCGCTGTTCCCCTTCGAGGTGAAGCGCCAGGCCGAGTTCTACGAAGTGCGCCTGGCCGGCCTCACCACCGAGGAAGCCCAGCCCCATGCGCCGGGCACCCAGGAGAACCTGGTGGTCGCCCAGGGCGTGCTGGAAGTCAGCGTCAACGACGAGCGCTACCTGCTCTCCACCGGGGACTCGATCCTCTTCTACGCCGACCAGCCCCACAGCTACCGCAACCCGGCCAACAGCGAAGCGGTGATCTACCTGGTCATGACCTACCCGGAAAGCCTGGATTAGGCCGGCGCCAACAACGCTTTTGTGGGAGCGAATTCATTCGCGATGGAATACCGGCCATTCGCAGCCCTGTGCCTGCGGCGGGTCTTTCGCGGCTGAAGCCGCTCCCACTGAGGGGTATGAACCTGTGAGTCGGGTGCAAGGCCGGTGATGGGTTTCGCTGCGCTCTACGCCATCCTACGGTCCGGTCATGGCCGCGCGAGATGAAAAAAGCCCGGCCCAGGTTTCCCTGGCCGGGCTTTTTCATGGGGGCGGTGTCAGCAGGTGCAGCACATCACCGGCATGCCGTTGCAGCTCATCATCATCGGCATGCCGCACTCCATCATCTTCATCATCAGTGCGCAGCAGTTCTTGAACATGTCCATGTTCATGCCCTGCATCGGCATCATCTTGCACAGCATGCCGTTGCCCTGCATGGAGCAGGTCATCATGCACTTCATCGACGGCATGGGCATGCCCATCATCATCGGCATCATGGTCATCTGCGGCATGCCCATCATGGGCATCATCGCCATGCCGGCCTGGGACATGCACATCATCGACATGTTGCCGCAGTGCATCATCATCGGCATGCCGCAATCCATCATCATCGACATCATTTCGCAGCTGTTGCGGAACATGGCCATGTCCATGCCGGCGGCCGGCATCATGGTGCATTCCATGCAATCGTCCATCATCGTGCAGGACATGGTGGCCATCATCATCGGCATGCCCATGGGCATCATCATGCCGTTCATGTTCATGCCGGCGTTCATCGGCATCTGCATCGCGTTCATCATGTTCAAACTCCCTGAAGCCAGAATTGTTCGGATGGGTCGAAAGGTTTCGTGGGGCCGATTCTAGGCGGCGCGGCAGGGCCAACAAGATGCGCATGGAGCAGCGATCGAGCCCGCCTCGGCAGCGCCCATGACGGTATGGCAGGGAGTTTCGAAGCAGGGGCGTCCATTCGTCTGCCAAAGCGAACGGACAGGGCGTGGGGAAGGCCGGATCGACGTTATGGATATTCACTTCAGCGCTATGCAAAGAACTGAAGTGAATAATCGATCTAACCAGCCGCCGGTTTTTCGCGGCGAGGCGGAGGGCGCTGCATCAGATGCCCCAGCGCGCCGCCTTCAGGCTCTCGCCCAACTGGTGTGGTTGCAGCCGTGCGGGGCGACGCTGGAGGATTTCCAGCAACTGCTGCAGGCCGTCCCCCAGGCGCTGGCGCAGGTCGTCGGCCAGGGCTCCCCCCTGCTCGTCATAGGTGACCTGGGCATCGACGGCGAAGATGCCGTGCAACACCTGCTGCGCCTTGAGGGCCGAGAGCACCGGCTTGAGCGCGTAATCCACCGCGAGCATGTGGGCCAGGCTGCCGCCGCTGGCGATGGGCAGCACCGGCTTGTCGCACAGGGCGCGCTCCGGCAGCAGGTCGAGCAGTGTCTTCAGTGCGCCGGAGAAGGACGCCTTGTACACCGGCGTGGCGATCACCAGCGCATCGGCGCCGGCCACCGCCTCGATCAGCGCCTGCACATCGGGGCTGTCGAAGCGCGCGTGGAGCAGGTCCTCGGCCTTGAAGTCATGGATGCCGAAGTGGCGCACGGTGGCGCCGTGCTCGACGAGCCAGCGCTGGCCGTGGGCGAGGATCACGCCGGAGCGTGAGCGCAGGCCGGGGCTGCCGGCGAGGGTGACGATCCGCATGCTGCGCTCCTCAGGCCGCCTGGCCGGTGGCGGGGGTGTCGTGGCCGGTCAGCTCGGTGAGCAGTTCTTCCTTGAGCTTCTGCAGCAGCGGCGAGGCGCGGTCGCGCGGGTGCGGCAGGTTGACCCGGATCTCGTGCCTGATGCGCCCCGGGTGCGAGTCGAGGACGATCACCCGGTCGCCCAGGTAGAGCGCCTCCTCGACGTCGTGGGTGACCATGATCATGGTGCTGCGCTGCTGGATCCAGATGCGTTGCAGCTCGCGCTGCAGGTGCACGCGGGTGAGGGCGTCGAGGGCCCCCAGGGGCTCGTCGAGCAGCAGCACCTTGGGCTTGTTCACCAGCGCCCGGGCAATGGCCGCACGTTGCGCCATGCCGCCGGAAAGCTGGTGCGGCCAGGCGTTCTCGAAGCCCTGCAGGTTGACCAGGGCGATGTGCTCGGCCACCAGGCGCTCCTTCTCGGCGGCGCTGAGGCGGTGGTTCTTCAGGGCCAGGGCGATGTTCTCGCGCACCGTCATCCAGGGGAACAGGCGGTGGTCCTGGAACACGATGCCGCGCTCCAGGCTGGTGGCGGCGATGCGCTGGCCGTCCAGGAGGATCTCGCCCTCGTAGTCGTTCTCCAGGCCGACGATCAGCCGCAGCAGGGTGGATTTGCCGCAGCCGCTGGCGCCGACGATGCTGACGAACTCGCCGGGGGCGACCTTCAGGTCGATGCCTTCGAGCACCGGCAGGGTGCGGCCTTCGATGCGGTACTGCTTGCTCAGGCCGCGGATCTCCAGGGCACCGGTCAGCGTGTGGGGCTGCCCCAGCGGGGCCTTCTGTGGGAGTGCTGTCATGGTCATCAACCTGCGTTCAACGGGTGTTGCGCCAGCGCAGCAGATGGCGCGCCAGGCGGGAAAAGGTGAGGTTCATCAGGTAGCCGAGCAGGCCGATGCAGAGCACCGCGAGGACGATCACCTCCATGCGCGAGCCGGCTTCGGCGCTCATCATCAGGTTGCCCAGGCCGGCCCCGGAGGAGAGGAACAGCTCGCTGCCCACCGCCGTCACCCAGGCGAAGGCCAGGGCGTGCAGCAGGCCGGTGGCGATGCTCGGCAGCGCGGCGGGCAGCAGCACGTGGCGGAACTGCTGCAAGGGGCCCAGCTCGAAGACCCGGCCCACCTCGCGGTAGCGCTTCTCCACCTGGGTGAAGCCCTCGTAGGTGTTGAGCACCATCGGGTAGAAGGCGGCGAGGGAGACGATCAACACCTTGGAGAATTCGCCATTGCCGAACCACATGGCGATCAGCGGGATCCAGCCCAGCATCGGCACCTGGCGGATGGAGTGGAACAGCGGGCCGATGACCCGGTCGGCCACCTTCGACAGCGCCATCAGCACACCCAGGCCCAGGCCGAACAGCACGCCGAACAACAGCCCGCCGCTGGTGCGCGCCAGGCTGGCGAAGAGATTGACCAGCAGCTCGCCGTTGCCCAGCAGCTCCACCAGCGCCTGGCCGATGCGGCTCAGCGGGACGAAGGCATAGGCGTTGGCGGCGTCCTGGCGCGACAGGGCTTCCCAGCCGGCCACCAGGGCCAGCGGCAGCACCAGGCCACGCAGGCGCGGCAGCCATGAAAGGATTCGGGACATGGGCATCTCCTAGCGCGACTGCCAGCGGAACAGGCGACGTTCCAGCAGGCGGAAAACGAAATCGAGGCTGAAGCCGATCACCCCGGTGACCAGCACGCCGACCATCACCACATCGATGCGCAGCATCTGCCGGCCCATCTCGATCATCTGCCCCAGGCCGCTGTCGGCGGCCAGCAGCTCGGCGGCCACCAGCACCACCCAGGCGCGGGTCAGGCTGATGCGCAGGCCGGTGATGATCGGTGGCGCGGCAGCGGGGAAGGCCACCTCGCGCACCAGGGTCGGCCAGCTCAGGCGATACACGTCGGCCACCTCGAAGTAGCTGCGCGGGATGGCCTTCACCCCCTCGCTGGCGGCCAGGGCCACCGGGAAGAACGCCGCCTTGGCGACGATGACGATCTTGAAGGTCTCCTCGATGCCGAAGAACAGCACGAACATCGGGATCAGGGCGATGCTGGGAATCTGCCGCAGGCAATGGAACAGCGGGCCGCAATAGGCCTCCACCTGTTTCGACAGCGCCATCAGCACGCCGAAGGCCAGGCCGCCAGCGGCGCCGAAGCAGAAGCCCAGGCCCAGGCGCGACAGGCTGCCGCCCAGGTGCTCCTGCAGCTCGCCGCTCTGCAGCAGCTCCTCGAAGGCCTGCAGCACGTGCAGCGGCGGGATCAGCAACTGGCGCGGGAACAGGCCGGCGTCGGCCACGATGGCCCATAGCGCGAGCAGCGCCAGGGGCGAGATCAGCCAGGTGAGCGCACCCGGCAGGCGTTTCAGGGTCGCGGTCATGTCAGGCCTCGTTCAACAGCGAAGGGGCGGGTGCCGGGGGCCGTCGCCGGGTGCGCAGCCAGCAGGCGAGGGCGGTGGCCAGCACCAGGGGAATCCAGCAGAGGAACAGGTTGCCGAGCCCGACCAGGTGGCTGACCAGCCCGCCGAGCATGGCGCCGCCGAAGCCGCCGAGCATGGTGGCGAGGTTGAACAGGCCGGAGATCTTGCTCTTGTCCATGGCGTGGCTGGCCAGCTGCGCCATGTTCACCAGGTGCACCTGCGCCGCGGCGATGCTCAGCAGCACCGCGCCCAGGGCCAGCAGCCAGTAGTGGTGGGCCAGGCCCAGCAGGGCCAGGGCCGCCACCGCCGCCAGCAGGCTGGAGCCATAGGCGAAGGCGCGGCCGCCGAGCTGCACCAGGCGGCCGAGGCCGAACAGGGCGAGCACCGAGGCCAGCCCCTGGATCATCACCAGGCTCACCGCCTGGCCCTGGGTCAGCCCGGCCACCTGCATGGCCAGCAGCAGGATGAAGGTGCCGTAGAGCGAGCCGGTGGACGCGCTGACCGCCTCGATCAGGCAGCTCTCGCCGATCGCCGGGTTGCCCAGCATGCTGCGCACCTCATCGAGCAGGCCGGTGCCCGGCACGCTGGCCACGGCCTCGTCGCCGGCGTCCTCTTCCCAGAAGCCCAGGCTGTAGGCGGCCATGGCGCCGAAGCACAGGCCGATCACCACGAAGCCCAGGGTGAAGCTGCCGGTGCCGCTCAGGGCGTTGCCCAGCAGCGGGCCGATCAGGCCCATGCCCAGGGTCAGCGCGCCGCGGTACCAACCGGCCTTGGCGTGGCCGATGTGGCGCAGCTGGCGGAGGAAGGCGCTGTTCATCGAAACGATGCGGAAGGGGATGCACAGGCCGATCAGCAGCCGCGCCAGCGCCAGCCACAGCCAGCTGGCGAACACGGGGATCAGCAGGTTCAGCAGCATCGGCCCGAGGCTGGCGAGGAAGTACACCCGCCGCGCGCCGAATCGGGCGATGACGAAGCCGGCGGGCAAGGTGACGAAGATCATCCCCAGGGATTCCATGGCGGCGATCACGCCGATCTGCATCGAGTTGGCGCCCAGCTCCAGTGCATAGAGGGTGGTGACGATCTTCGCCATGCCGATGGTGGCGCCGCTGAAGGCGGCCAGCAGCAGGAAGTTGAAGAGGAAGGCGGATGGCCGCTGGCTCATGGTCGCGCCCCGCATTGCGGGAACGGCGCCGTGACGGGCGAGGGTGGAACGGGTATCGGCAGCATGGGTTGGATCCTGGGCGAACAGCTGGCGGTCGGTAGCGCAAGGCGCATCGACCGCATGGGCCAGGTGACATAGCAGCATGCGTGCCGCTTTTTGATTTCAACTCAAGCCATTGAATTAAAAGGGATTTATTTTGATGGGCGGCGCGATTGCGGATGCCGTGCTGCAAGGCCAGCAGCCCGGTGCTTGCGCGGTGTTGCTGGGGCAGCAGTGCAGCGACAGGGTGTGTTTGTTTGGGGGCGCGGCGGAGCACACGCGGGTTTCCGCCTTCATCCTGTAGGCGCGAATTCATTCGCGATGCGGTGCCATCAGCCACCCTCGGACTCGCCCGAAATGTAGGGTGGACCACGCTCTATCGGTCCACCAATCGCGGTCATGCGGGGCTCCGCTGGTGGATGAAAAAAGCGTCATCCACCCCACAGGGGCAACCGCAAGGCCCGGGGTCTGTAAGGTGGGCCGGGCGGCGCTCCGCTTCAGCCCACCAACTCCGCGCAAAGGCTTCGCGAGCAGCGCTCGCTCTTGCGGTGAGGTCTTCGCTCGTCAACTGTTGCTCCAGCAACACCTGACCAACAGATTGCCTGCTCCAGCAGCCATGAAGTGTTGGGCAAAAACTCTATCTCGTTGAATTTGAAGGAAATAAAAATCAGGCACGGCTTGTGCTTTGTCTCTTGGCAAGCAAGGTCGCGGGTGTTCGCGATCCAACAGCACGAGCAGAGAGCCATGTCCCAAGACGTCATTTCCGCCCCCTATGCCCTGGGCATCCCGGACGCCCACATCATCCGCAGCGATGCCGAGGCCATCGAGGTCGCCCACCGCGTGGCAGCCTTCCTGCTGGAGGGCGACGCCGAGCGCGACCGTACCCGCGAGGTGCCGCCGGAGGTGGTGGACGTCTTCTCCAACAGCGGCCTCTGGGGCATCACCGTGCCCAAGGTGTTCGGTGGCGCGGAGGTGAGCTACGCCACCCTGGCCGAGGTGATCGCCATCATCTCCGCCGCCGACGCCTCCCTCGGGCAGATCCCGCAGAACCACTACTGCCTGCTGGAAGACATCCGCCTGCAGGGCACCTACGAGCAGAAGCGCGTGTTCTTCGGCCTGGCGCTCAAGGGCAACCGTTTCGCCAACGCCCTGTCGGAGACCGGCGGCAAGAACGTGCAGGACATCCAGACGCGCATCCGCCGCGACGGCGACGCTCATGTGATCAACGGCCGCAAGGGCTACTGCACCGGCTCGCTCTACGCCCACTGGCTGGCGGTGCTGGCCGTCGACGAGGACGACAAGGGCCAGCTGGCCTTCGTCCAGCGTGGCAGCGAGGGGTTGGTGGTGGTCGACGACTGGTCCAGCATCGGCCAGCGCAACACCTCCAGCGGCACGGTACTGGCGCAGAACCTGCGGGTGCCGGCCGAGCACCTGTTCCCCACCTACCGCTCCTACGAGAGCCCGACCCTGGCCGGGCCCTTCGCCCAGATCACCACCGCCGCCATCGACGCCGGCATCGCCCGCGCCGCCCTGCGCGACACCCTGGCCTTCGTCCGCGAGCACGCGCGCCCCTGGATCGACGCCGGGGTGGAGAAGGCCAGCGAAGACCCGCTGACCCTGATCCAGATCGGCAACCTGGGCATCCGCCTGGAGGCCGCCGAAGCCTTGCTGGAACGCGCCGGCAAGGTGATGGACGCCGCGCGCCCGGCGCCGGATGCCGACAACGTCGCCCTGGCTTCCATCGCCGTGGCCAAGGCCAAGGTGCTGACCACCGAGATCGCCATCGAGGCCGCCAACCGCCTGTTCGAACTGGGCGGCACCCGCTCCACCCTGCAGCAGCACAACCACGACCGCCACTGGCGCAACGCCCGCGTGCACACCCTGCACGACCCGGTGCGCTGGAAGTACCACATCGTCGGCAACTGGCTGCTCAACGGCGTCAAGCCGCCGCGCCACGACTGGTCCTGAGGCGCCCCATGAGCAAGCAGATCCGCCTCAACGCCTTCGCCATGAACACCGTCGGCCACCTGTCCCCGGGCCTCTGGCGCCACCCGCGCGACCAGGCGCGGCGCTACACCGACATCCACTACTGGATCGAGCTGGCGCGCACCCTGGAGCGCGGCAAGATCGACGGCCTGTTCATCGCCGACGTGCTGGGCGTCTACGACGTCTACCACGGCGGCCCCGAGCACGCCCTGCAGCACGCCGCGCAGGTGCCGGCCAACGACCCGCTGCAACTGGTGCCGGCCATGGCCGCGGCCACCGAACACCTGGGCTTCGGCGTCACCGCCTCGGTGTCCTTCGAACACCCGTACCCCTTCGCCCGGCGCATGAGCACCCTGGACCACCTGACCCGTGGCCGTGCCGGCTGGAACATCGTCACCTCCTACCTGGAAAGCGGCGCGCGCAACATCGGCCTCACGCAGCAGCCCAACCACGCGCAGCGCTACGCCCTGGCCGCCGAGTACCTGGAGGTCTGCTACAAGCTCTGGGAAGCCAGCTGGGAGGATGACGCCGTGGTCGCCGATGCCGAGCGCGGCGTCTACGCCGACCCGGCCAAGGTGCACCCCATCGCCCACAAGGGCGCGCACTTCCAGGTGCCCGGCTTCCACCTCAGCGAGCCCTCGCCGCAGCGCACCCCGGTGCTCTACCAGGCCGGCGCCTCCAGCCGGGGCAAGGCCTTCGCCGCCGGCAACGCCGAGTGCGTGTTCGTCGCCGCGCCCACCCGGCACATCCTCCGCAACCAGGTCGCCGACCTGCGCCGCCAGGCCGAGGCCAACGGCCGCAAGGGCAGCGACCTGCTGGTGTTCAACCAGCTCACGGTGATCGTCGCGCCCACCGACGCCGAGGCCCAGGCCAGGCTGCGCGAATACCGCGAGTACGCCAGCCAGGACGGCGCGCTGACCCTGATGTCCGGCTGGACCGGCATCGACTTCGGCCAGTACGCGCCGGACCAGGTGCTGCGCCAGGTCGAGAGCAACGCCATCCAGTCGGAGGTGGACGCCTTCACCGCCGCCGACCCGAGCCGCACCTGGACCACCGCCGAGATCGCCGACTACTGCGCCCTGGGTGGCGACGGCCCGCTGCTGGTGGGCTCGCCGCAGAGCGTCGCCGACGAACTGCAGGCCTGGGTCGAGGAAACCGACGTCGACGGCTTCAACCTCTCCAGCATCGTGGCGCCGGAAACCTTCGTCGACATCGTCGACCTGCTGGTGCCGGAGCTGCAGGCGCGCGGGCTGTTCAAGCGCGAGTACGAAACCGGCAGCCTGCGCCACAAGCTGTTCGGCCAGGGTGACCGCCTCGCCGAGCCGCACCCGGCGGCGCGCCTGCGCAGAAGGGGCGACGCATGAACGAACTGCTCGCCAACCTCGACTGGGTGGAGATCGGCCAGGCCTGCATCGACACCCTGACCATGCTCGCCCTGGCCCTCGGCTTCACCGTGCTGCTGGGCCTGCCCCTGGGCGTGCTGCTGTACCTCACCGGCAAGAAGCAGTTGCACGAGAAACCCGGCTTCTACCGCCTCGCCTCGGCCCTGGTGAACATGCTGCGTTCACTGCCCTTCATCATCCTGCTGATCGTGATGATCCCGCTGACCACGCTGCTCACCGGCACCTCCCTCGGCGTCGCGGGGGCCATCCCGCCGCTGGTGGCCGGCTGCACGCCGTTCTTCGGCCGCCTGGTGGAAACCGCCCTGCGCGAAGTCGATCGCGGCCTGGTGGAGGCCACCCAGTCCATGGGCGCCAGCACCTGGCAGATCATCTGGCACACCCTGCTGCCCGAGGCGCGCACCGGGCTGATCGCCGCCGTCACCGTCACCGCCATCGTGCTGGTGGACTACACCGCCATGGCCGGGGTGATCGGGGGCGGCGGGCTCGGCGACCTGGCCATCCGCTTCGGCTACCAGCGTTTCCAGACCGACGTGATGGTGGTCACCGTGGCCCTGCTGGTGGTGCTGGTACAGGCCCTGCAGATGAGCGGCGACCGCCTGGTGGTGCGCTACAGCCGCCGCTGAATCCCTATCCCGCGCGGCAGCCGGGTCCCGCTGCCGAACACGGCCCCACGTCCGCCCCACGACGGCCAACCCAACACTGCCCCAGGAGCAACACCCATGAAAAAGGCTATCGCCGTACTGGCCGCCGTCGTCGCTTTCACCGCCCAGGCGGGCGAGAAACTGGTGGTGGGCGCCACCCCCGTGCCCCACGCGGAAATCCTCGAATTCGTCAAACCTGCCCTGGCCAAGGAAGGGGTCGACCTGGACATCAAGGTGTTCACCGACTTCATCCAGCCCAACGTGCAGCTGGCGGAGAAGAACCTCGACGCCAACTACTACCAGTACCGCCCGTTCCTCGATGAGTTCAACAAGAGCCGCCACACCGACCTGGTGCCGGTGGTGGGCATCCACATCGAGCCCTTCGGCGCCTACTCCACCAAGATCAAGTCGCTGGACGAGCTGAAGGACGGCGCCTCGGTGGCCATCCCCAACGACCCGGTCAACACCGGCCGCGCCCTGGTGCTGCTGCACGAGGCCGGGCTGATCAAGCTGAAGGACCCGAGCAACACCCTGGCCACCCAGCGCGACATCGCCGAGAACCCGAAGAAGCTGAAGATCCGCGAACTCGAAGGCGCGCTGCTGGCCCGCTCGGTGAGCCAGGTGGACCTCGCCTTCGTCTTCGCCAACTACGCCCTGGAAGCCGGCATCGACACCAACAGCGCGCTGATCGTCGAGAAGGGCAAGGACCTCTACGCCGAGTTCCTCGTCGCCCGCCCCGACAACCGCGAGGACCCGGGCGTGCAGAAGCTGGCCAAGGCGCTGAATTCGCCGGAGGTCCGCCAGTTCATCCTCTCCCGCTACAAGGGCCAGATCGCCCCGGCGTTCTGACTCACCGGCCCCGTGCCGGCCGCCCTCCGGGGTCAACGGCGCGGGGCGTAATCCGCAACCCAAGGCCACACCATGACCAACGAAACCGAACCCAAGGTTCTTCGTGATGAAGCACCGCCGCTACACCCGGCGGCGCTGATCGAGAACGATGCCCAGGCCCTGCTCGCCGCCCACGAAGTGGCGAAGCTGGCCAAGGAAGGGGCTGCACACCGTGACCGCGAACGCCTGCTGCCCTGGCGCGAGCTGGAACTGTTCACCCGGCTCGGCCTGGGTGGCATCCGCATCCCGCGCGCCTACGGCGGCGCCGAGGTGTCCTTCGTCACCCTCGCCGAGGTGTTCCGCATCCTCTGCGCCGCCGACCCGGCGCTGGGGCAGATCCCGCAGAACCAGTTCGGCCTGCTCAGCGTCATCGAGTACGTCGGCAGCGAGGCGCAGAAGCGCAAGGTCTTCGCCGGCATCCTCGAAGGACGCCGCCTGGCCAATGCCGGCCCCGAGCGCAACACCAAGCACACCCTGGAAATCAAGGCGCGCATCACCCGGGGTGACGCCGGGCTCGAGGTCAGCGGCGAGAAGTTCTATTCCACCGGCGCGCTGTTCGCCCACTGGGTGGCGGTCAAGGCCATCGACGACAGCGGCGCCGGCGTGCTCTCCCTGGTGGAGCGCGGCGTGCCGGGGCTTGCCATCGTCGACGACTGGTCCGGCTTCGGCCAGCGCACCACCGCCAGCGGCACCGTGCTGCTGGACCGCGCCCCCGTGGCCGACGACCTGGTGTTCCACAACGGCCGCCTGGCCGAGGTGCCGAGCATCCAGGGCGCGCTGTCGCAGCTGATCCAGGCGGCCATCGACGCCGGCATCGCCGAGGCCGCCATCGACGACGCCATCGCCTTCATCCGCGAGCGCTCGCGGCCCTGGGTCGACGCCGGCGTCGAGCGGGCCAGCGAGGAGCTCTACACCATCGCCGAGATCGGCCGCCTGAAGGTCGAGCTGAACGCCGCCAACGCACTGCTGGAACGTGCCGGCCAGGTGCTCGACGAAGTCGCCGCCGCGCCCATCGATGCCGAGGCCGCCGCGCGCGCCTCCATCGCCGTGGCCGAGGCCAAGGTGCTCACCACCGAGGTCGCGCTGCTGGCCAGCGAGAAGCTGTTCGAGCTGGCCGGCAGCCGCGCCACCCTCGCCGAGTTCAACCTCGACCGCCACTGGCGCAACGCCCGCGTGCACACCCTGCACGACCCGGTGCGCTGGAAGGTCCACGCCGTTGGCAACTACCACCTCAATGGCGCCTTCCCGGCGCGTCATTCCTGGATATGAGGCAGCGCCCATGACCCTCCTGCAACCGCAACAGGGCCCGGCGGTGGCCATCATCCGCGACGACGCCGAGGCGCTGGCCGTGGCCCGCCAACTGGCCGGGCAATTCCGCAGCGGCGCCGCCGAGCGCGACCGCGAACGGCGCCTGCCCCATGCCGAGCTCGACACCTTCAGCCGCTCCGGCCTGTGGGGCATCACCGTGCCCCGTGAGTTCGGCGGCGCCGGCGTGTCCCGCGTCACCCTGGCCCGCGTGCTGGCGATCATCTGCGCCGCCGACAGCTCCATCGGGCAGATCCCGCAGAACCACTTCTACGCCCTCGAAGTGCTGCGGGTGAACGGCAGCGAGGCCCAGCAGCGCCGCCTGTTCGGTGCCGCCCTGGCCGGCGAGCGCTTCGGCAACGCCCTGGCGGAGATCGGCACGCGCACCTCCAACGACCGCATCACCAAACTGGTCGCGGATGGCGATGACTTCCGCATCCAGGGCCGCAAGTTCTACTGCACCGGCGCGCTCTACGCCCAGCGCGTGCCGACCCTGGCGGTGGGCGAGGACGGCCACCAGCATTTCGCCTTCGTCGAACGCAACGCGCCGGGGCTTTCCATCGTCGATGACTGGTCCGGCTTCGGCCAGCGCACCACCGGCAGCGGCACCGCGATCTTCGACGACGTGCCGGTGGCCGCCGAGGACGTGGTCTCGTTCCAGGCCGCCTTCGAGCGCCCGACCACGGTCGGCCCCTTCGCCCAGATCCTCCATGCCGCCATCGACGCCGGCATCGCCCGCGAAGCCTACGAGGACGCCCTGGCGTTCGTGCGCACCCGCTCGCGGCCGTGGATCGACTCGGGGGTGGACAAGGCCAGCGAGGACCCGCTGACGATCCACGAGTTCGGCCGCCTGGCCATCCGCCTGCACGCCGCCGAGGCCATCCTCGACCGCGCCGGGCGCATCCTCGACGCCGCCACGGCGGAGCCGACGGCCGAGAGCGTGGCCGCCGCCTCCATCGCCGTGGCCGAGGCCCGCGCGCTGACCACCGAGGTCTCGCTCAGTGCCGGCAGCAAGCTGTTCGAACTGGCCGGCACCCGCGCCAGCCTCGCCGAGCACAACCTCGACCGCCACTGGCGCAACGCCCGGGTGCACACCCTGCACGACCCGGTGCGCTGGAAGTACCACGCGGTGGGCAACTACTACCTCAACGACGTGCTGCCACCGCGCCGGGGGACGATCTGATGGCGCGCAAGCAGATCCTCCTCAACGCCTTCAACATGAACTGCGTGGGGCACATCAACCACGGCCTGTGGACCCACCCGCGCGACCGCTCCACGGACTACCGCAGGCTCTCCTACTGGACGGAGCTGGCGCAGCTGCTGGAGCGCGGGCTGTTCGACGGGCTGTTCCTGGCGGACATCGTCGGCGTCTACGACGTCTACCAGGGCAACGTCGACCTGACCCTCAAGGAGAGCATCCAGCTGCCGGTCAACGACCCGCTGCTGCTGGTCTCCGCCATGGCCGGGGCGACCCGCCACCTGGGCTTCGGCCTCACCGCCAACCTCAGCTACGACGCGCCCTACCTGTTCGCCCGGCGCATGAGCACCCTGGACCATCTCAGCGAAGGCCGCGTGGGCTGGAACATCGTCACCGGCTACCTGGAAAGCGCGGCGCGGGCCATGGGCATGACCCGGCAGGTGGAGCACGACCGCCGCTACGACCAGGCCGACGAATACCTGGAGGTGCTCTACAAGCTCTGGCAGGGCAGCTGGGAGGAGGGCGCGGTGCTGGGCGACCGCCAGCGGCGCATCTACGCGCAGCCGGAGAAGGTGCACAAGGTCCACCACCACGGCGAGTTCTACGACGTCGAGGGCTACCACCTGTGCGAGCCCTCGCCGCAGCGCACGCCGGTGCTGTTCCAGGCCGGCTCCTCGGCGCGCGGCCTGCGTTTTGCCGGCGAGCACGCCGAGTGCGTGTTCATCAGCGGCAACAACAGGGCCGCGACCCGTGCCCAGGTGGACAAGGTGCGTGCTGCGGCCGTGGCCGCCGGCCGTGATCCGCAGGCGGTGAAGGTGTTCATGGGCATCAGCGTGATCGTCGCGCCCACCGAGGCCGAGGCCCGCGCCAAGCATGCCGAGTACCTGGCCCACGCCAGCGCCGAGGCGGGCGTCGCCCACTTCGCCAGCTCCACGGGCATCGACTTCGCCGAATACGGCCTGGACGAGCCCATCCGCCCGGTGAAGACCAACGCCATCGAGTCGGCCACCAACAAGCTGCGCGAAAACAGCCTGACCCGTCGCCAGCTCCTGGAACAGCATGCCCTGGGTGGCCGCTACATCCTGCTGGTGGGCTCGCCGACCCAGGTGGCCGACGAACTGCTGGCCTGGGTCGACGAGACCGGGCTGGACGGCTTCAACCTCACCCGCATCGTCACCCCGGAAAGCTACGCCGACTTCATCGACCTGGTGATCCCCGAGCTCCAGGCCCGTGGCGCCTACAAGACCGCCTACGCCGACGGCACCCTGCGCCACAAGCTGTTCGGCGCGGGGGATCACCTGCCGGCGGACCATCGGGGAGCCCGTGTGGGAGCGAATACATTCGCGAATCGGCCCGAAGGGGCGACCCCGGACTCCCAGGGAAAGGCTGCGCCTTCCATCGCGAATGAATTCGCTCCCACGACCTGAACCCATTACCCAAGGATAGAAACCATGCCCAAGCACACCCTCAAGACCCTGGCCCTCGGCCTGCTGCTGGCCGGCGGCATCGCCCAGGCCGCCGACCAGCCCCTCAAGCTCGGCACCACCGCCGCCTTCGCCCCGCCCCTGGAAGTGGCGGTGGAGGAGGCCGCCAAGCAGGGCCTCAAGGTCGAGCTGGTGGAGTTCACCGACTGGAACACGCCGAACATCACCCTGGCCAACGGCGACATCGACGCCAACTACTTCCAGCACACGCCCTTCCTGGAGAACGCCAACAAGGAAGGCGGTTTCAAGCTGAAAGCCTTCGCCCCCGGGGTGATCAACAACGTCGGCCTGTATTCGAAGAAGTACAAGGCCATCGCCGACCTGCCCGAGGGCGCCAAGGTGGCCATCGCCAACGACCCCATCAACGGCGGTCGCGGCCTGCAGCTGCTGCAGAAGGCGGGCCTGCTGAAGCTCAAGGAGGGCGTGGGCTACAAGGCGACCCTGGACGACATCGTCGACAACCCCAGGCACATCGACATCATCGAGCTGGAGGCCGTGCAGCTGGTGCGCGCCCTGGACGACGTCGACCTGGCCCAGGGCTACCCGCACTACATCCGCCTGGCCGGCACCCTCGACCCCAACAGCGCGCTGCTCTTCGACGGCATCGAGAACAAGGAGTACGTCATCCAGTTCGTCACCCGTGGCGATTACCAGGACGACGGCCGCCTGGCGAAGTTCGTCGACGTCTACCAGCACTCGCCGCAGGTGCGTGCGGCGCTGGATAAGGCCCACGGTTCTCTCTACCAGCCCGGCTGGCAGT
The DNA here is from genome assembly GCF_003234055.1 of Pseudomonas sp. 57B-090624. NCBI lineage: Bacteria > Pseudomonadati > Pseudomonadota > Gammaproteobacteria > Pseudomonadales > Pseudomonadaceae > Pseudomonas > Pseudomonas sp. 57B-090624. The sequence goes on along the minus strand of NZ_QKRU01000097.1, from coordinate 5,461 downwards.
GACGCCCCTGGGATAGGCGTGGGAGCGAATTCATTCGCGAAAGGAGCGCGCAGCGCGCCCAGGGTGACCCCTGCAGGGCAGCCCTGCGGCCTGCATCGCGGATGAGTCCGCTCCCACGGTTCTTGCGTCGCTCAGCATGTAGCCCGGGCTACTGACTGCGAAGCGTTTTAGTGGATCCCCGCGTTCGCGAGGATGACCGGAATGGAGAGGTCCCGCCCGCCCCGTCATTCCCGCGAACGCGGCAATCCAGTGAACAGCCAATGGGGTAGGCGAGGCCGCGGAGCCTGGCTTCACACCTGAATCAGAGAGGCCCTTATGGTCAGTTTCAACCGCAACATCAGCCTGGACCTGCCGCACATCCGCCTGCAGGGGCTGGGCAAGGCCTATCAGGGCAACCAGGGGCCGGTGCAGGCATTGCAGGGCATCGACCTGGAGATCCGCCGGGGCGAGGTGTTCGGCATCATCGGCCGCAGCGGCGCCGGCAAGTCGTCGCTGATCCGTACCCTCAACCGCCTGGAGAAGCCCTCGGTGGGCCAGGTGGTGATAGACGAGGAAGACATCGGCACCTTCGACGAGAAGCAGCTCGTGCTGCTGCGCCGCCGCGTCGGCATGATCTTCCAGCACTTCAACCTGATGTCGGCCAAGACCGTCTGGCAGAACGTCGCCCTGCCGCTGAAGGTGGCAGGCGTGGCCAAGGCCGATATCGAGCGCAAGGTCGCCGAGCTGCTGGCCCTGGTGGGCCTGTCGGAGAAGCGCGACGCCTACCCGGCGCAGCTGTCCGGTGGGCAGAAGCAGCGTGTCGGCATCGCCCGCGCGCTGGTGCACCAGCCGCAGATCCTGCTCTGCGACGAGGCCACCTCGGCGCTGGACCCGGAAAGCACCCAGTCGATCCTGGCGCTGCTGCGTGACATCAACCGGCGCCTGGGCCTGACCATCGTGCTGATCACCCACGAGATGGGCGTGATCCGCGAGATCTGCGACCGCGTGGTGGTGCTGGAGCGCGGCCGGGTGGTGGAGCAGGGCGAGGTCTGGCAGGTGTTCGGCGACCCGCAGCACGCGGTCACCCGTACCCTGCTGGGCACCCTGCGCCATGAACTGCCGGATGATCTGCAGGATCGACTGACCGGCGAGCCGGTGCCCGGCGCCGACCTGCTGCTGGACCTGCACTTCACCGGCGCCAGCGGCCGCGAGCCGGACCTGCTGGCCATCACCCAGGCCCTGGGCACGCGGGTGAGCCTGCTGCATGGCGGCATCGACCGCATCCAGGGCCGCGCCCAGGGGCACCTGCTGGTGCGCATCGCCGATGTGGGGCAGGGCGGTGCCTGGGTGCTGGAGCAGGCCCATCACCTGGCGGACAAGGCGGAGGTGCTCGGCTATGTCGCCCATGCTTGACCGCCTGCTGCAGGGCATTCTCGACACGCTGCTGATGATCGGCGCCTCATCGCTGATCGTGTTCCTGGTGGGCATTCCCCTGGCGCTGGTGCTGGTCACCACGGGGCCGGGCGGGATCTTCGAGGCGCGCCTGGTCAATCGCTCGCTGGGCAGCGTGGTCAACGTGCTGCGCTCGATCCCGTTCCTGATCCTGATGGTGGCGCTGATCCCCTTCACCCGGCTGATCGTCGGCACCAGCTACGGCGTCTGGGCCGCCGTGGTGCCGCTGACCATCGCCGCCACGCCGTTCTTCGCGCGCATCGCCGAGGTGAGCCTGCGCGAGGTGGACTTCGGCCTGGTGGAAGCGGCCCAGGCCATGGGCTGCCAACGCCGCCACATCATCTGGAACGTGCTGCTGCCGGAGGCGCGGCCGGGCATCGTCGGCGGCTTCACCATCACCCTGGTGACCATGATCAACTCCTCCGCCATGGCCGGTGCCATCGGCGCGGGCGGCCTGGGCGACCTGGCGTATCGCTACGGCTACCAGCGCTTCGATACGCAGATCATGCTCACGGTGATCATCCTGCTGGTGGTGCTGGTGACCCTGATCCAGTTTGGCGGTGATCGCCTGGCGCGGCTGCTCAACAAGCGCTAGAAAAACTAACTGCGTTGCCGCTGCGGCGTTGAAAACGGCTGCCTCGTCTACGTTTTTCAATGCCTTGTTAAGTGGGCGAAGGCTCCTCGGGCGTGTCGGGCACCTCGCGCTTCACGTAGCGATGGGCGCCGCAGCGTGTGCAGCGTTGACAGAGCATGGGCTCGGCGCCCACGTCGGTTTCGTGTCCTTCGGTCCAACTGCATCCGAACAGAAAGCAATGGAGTCGCATGTAACCTCCCGGGGCTCGCCCCGATCAACCAGGCAGGGGTTGGGGTGCAGTGCATGCGCCTTGTTGTTGTGCGTGTCGGCCAGGGGAGCATCCCTGCTGCGGTCTAGAACGGACAACCTAAATTGCCGGCGGCGGGCGATCCGCCACTTCAGGGTGTTGCGCATCAGCGGTTCCTCTCGCGGTCCAGCAGGCCTCCCAGCCAGTCGATGAAGGCCCGCACGCGGCGGGGCAGGTGGCGGTGGGCGTAGAGCAGGTTGAGCGGCAGCGGCGGCGCCGGGTAGCCCGGCAGCAGCTCCACCAGGGCGCCGCTGGCCAGGTGCTCGCGCAGGCCCATGCGTGGCGCCTGGATCAGCCCCAGGCCGCCGAGGCAGGCGCCCTCGTAGGCATCGGCGTTGTTCACCGTCAGGTTGCCGGCCATGGCCACGCGGTGGACCCTGCCGCCCAGCAGGTACTCGAAGCCATCGGGCCGCGCGCCGAGCACCGGCAGGTAGTGCACCAGGCGGTGCCGGGCGAGGTCGTCGAGGCTGTGCGGCGTGCCGTGGCGGGCCAGGTACTCGGGGCTCGCGCAGTTGACCATGGGCATGGCGCCGAAGGCGCGCGCCACCAGGGTCTCGTCCACCAGGTTGCCGGCGCGCAGCACGCAGTCGAAGCCCTCGCGCACCAGGTCGACGCGGCGGTCGGTGCCGCTCAGTTCCAGCTCCAGGCCCGGGTGGGCGTCGAGGAACTCCCCCAGGTGCGGCATCACCACCTGGCGGGCGATGCGGCTGGGCATGTCCACCCGCAGGCGGCCGGCGAGCACTTCGCCGTCCTGGCGGAACATGCCCTCCAGCTCGTCCATCTGCGCCAGCAGCGCCTTGCTGCGTTCATACAGCGCCAGGCCATCCTGGGTCGCCTGCACCTTGCGCGTGGTGCGTTGCAGCAGGCGCGCGCCCAGCAACTGCTCCAGGGCCTGCACCTGTTCGGAGACACTGGAGCGGGGCAGGCCGAGGCTTTCCCCGGCCTGGGTGAAGCTGGACAGCTCGGTGACCCGGGCGAAGGTACGCAGCAGTTCGAGCTTGTTCATGGCCCGCTCTCGTTTGTTCGGTTGGGGCGATCAGTATTTCCGATTTGGCGGCGTTTATCAGTATCCGTCCGGACAATAAGCTGGCTCCACTTCCAACCCATCCAGGAGCCCCCCATGACCCGCAAGATCGCACTCATCACCGGCGCCAGCCGTGGCCTCGGCAAGAACGCCGCCCTGCACCTGGCGGCCCAGGGCGTCGACATCATCGGCACCTACCACAGCAAGGCGGACGAGGCCCAGGCCGTGGCCCGCGAAGTGGAGCGCCTCGGTGGCCGCGCCCGCATGCTGCGCCTGGACGTGAGCGACAGCGCGGGCTTCGGCGCCTTCGCCGCCCAGGTGAGCGAGACCCTGCAGCGGGACTTCGGCCGCGAGACCTTCGATTTCCTGGTGAACAACGCCGGCATCGGCATCCACGCCAGCTGCGCCGAGACCACCGAGGAGCAGTTCGACACCCTGGTGAACATCCAGCTCAAGGGGCCGTTCTTCCTCACCCAGAAGCTGCTGCCGGTGCTGGCCGACGGCGGACGCATCATCAACGTCTCCACCGGGCTGGCGCGCTTCTCCCTGCCGGGCTACGGCGCCTACGCGGCGATGAAGGGCGGCATCGAGGTGTGGACCCGCTACCTGGCCAGGGAGCTGGGCCCGCGCGGCATCACCGTCAACGTGCTGGCCCCCGGCGCCATCGAGACCGACTTCGGCGGCGGCGTGGTGCGCGACAACAGCCAGGTCAACGGTTTCATCGCCAGCAACACCGCCCTGGGCCGTGTCGGCCTGCCGGACGACATCGGCGGCGCCATCGCCATGCTCCTCTCCGACGGTGGTCGCTGGATCACCGGCCAGCGCATCGAAGCCTCGGGCGGCATGTTCCTCTGATCGACCCCAGGGAAAACAGCGGCTGCGCTTCTGGACACCCGGGCGGCGGTTCCAGGCAAGTCCCGGCCCGCCGTCCTGCCTATGGTGGCCGCTCGATTCCGCCAAGCCTGGAGCTCACATGTCCGATTTCATCACCGTCCTGCGCGAAACCTGCCCCGTCCCCGTGGTCGACGCCACCAAGTGGAAACGCATCGGCGGCGACCCGCACACGGTCAACCTCAACGCCTACCTCTCGGCCGACGGCAGCAAGATCATGGGCACCTGGATCTGCACCCCCGGCACGTTCGAGGTGAACTACGAGAAGTGGGAGTTCTGCCACTTCCTCGAGGGCTACTGCATCATCACCCCCGAAGGCGAAGCGCCGGTGCACCTGCGCGGTGGCGACGTCTTCGTCATCGAACCGGGCATGAAGGGCACCTGGGAAGTGGTGGAGACGGTGCGCAAGTACTTCGTCTTCGCCTGACCGTGAAACGCTGGGTGCCGGGCGTGGCACCCAGCTTCACGGGGCGTCGGGTGGATGGCGCTTTTTCATCCGGCGGAGTCGGGACCGGCACAGGCTTATGCCGGGGCCTCGCATGGATGGGTTTCGCGGAGCTCGCGGAACGCCGCCCGCCCATCCTACGGTGAGGTTTCCCGCCCTCACCCCAGGCTCAGGCTCCCCTGCTTGCAGCACCTCATCAACGCCGCCTCCAGCTTGCGGTCCGGCATCGCATGGGCCCGCAGGCTGTTGACGGTCTTTTCCACGTAGTCACGGGTGGTGCCGTAGTGCCCGCAGGCACCGGCGAAGACCTGGGTGAGCACGTGGTCCGGCAGGGCGCCGGCGTAGCAGGGAAGGTTGCGCCGCAGCACGAAGCCCAGCGCCTGCACGCGCTGTCCATCGGCCAGGTGGCAGCTGAGCCAGCGCGGCTCGTAGCCGGCGTCGGGCATCTCGCGTTGCCAGAGGGCGAAGAGGTGTTCGTGCAATTGCTCGTCGGGCAGGCGGTAGGCGAAGCCCGCGCAGGAGCCGCCGCGATCCAGGCCCAGCACCAGGCCGGGGGATTCCGGGGTGCCGCGGTGGATCTGCGACCAGAGGTAGAGCCCGCGGTGATAGCCGTGGATGCGTGCCCGCCGGGTTTCCACCGTCGGGCATTCCGGCCGCCAGATCAGTGAACCGTAGGCGAACAGCCAGACCGGCCCGCCACGGTGGGCTTTCATCGTCGCTTCGAGGGAGGCCAGCAATTCGCCGGGGGTCAACCGCACCGGCTGATCCAGCTGGGGCGGGGAGGGCGGG
>NZ_QKRU01000096.1:0-21627 GCF_003234055.1 Pseudomonas sp. 57B-090624 | reverse complement strand
GCGGCAACCTGACCCTTGAAAGTGGCGGTGCCATCACCTTCGAAGCGGTGAAGGACATGCACCAGGAGAGCCATGAGAAGAGCAAGAGCAGCTTCGTGTGGAACTCCATGGAGGGCAAAGGCAAGACCGATGAAACGGTATTGCAGAGTCAGTTAGTCGCTCAGGGCGAAATCGCTATCAAGGCTGCCGACGGCCTGAAGATCGATATCAAACACATCGACCAGCAGAGCGTCCGTCAGACTATCGACTCCATGGTGGCCGCCGATCCGCAGCTCGCTTGGCTGAAAGACGCAGAGCAGAGAGGTGATGTGGATTGGCGTCGCGTGAAAGAGATCCACGACTCCTTCAAGTACAGCAATTCAGGGTTGGGTGCTGGCGCGCAACTGATCATCGCGATCGTGATGGCGGCTGTCCTCGGGCCCGCTGCTGCAGGTGCACTTGGCAGTACGGTTGGCGGTGCCGTCGTTACCAGCGTGGCGACCAAGGGTGTGATCAGCACCATCAACAACCGCGGAAACCTGGGGGCCATCGCCAAGGACATGACCTCGAAGGACTCCGTGAAGGGTTACGTTGCCAGCGGTGTAACCGCTGGGCTGGTTGGTGGGTACGACCCAGGGGCGGTGGGGTTCAGCTGGCAGAGTGTTGGAGAGGTGGCCAAGGTAACTGTCGTACAAGCGGGCGTTAAAACCGCTATTTACGGCGGTAGCATCAAGGACAACCTTCGAGATGCTGCGCTGGGCAATGCTGTAGGTATTGCCGGTGCCATGGGCGCAGATGCCATTGGGAAACTGCCGCTTGAGTCCGGCAGCTTCGAGAAAATTGCGTTGCACGCCACCTTGGGGGGGATGCTTTCCGAGGCTATGGGCGGCGACTTCCGTACCGGTGCTATCGCGGCGGGTGCCAACGAAGTCATGTTGGGTTGGATTGGGGATCATATTGCTCCTGCCGATCTGGAAAGAACGAGCGCGGCCTATCAGGAGGGAAGGCAGAAGCTGTTGATGCTTTCCCAGCTGGTGGGGGTTTTGGCCGCGGGGTTGTCAGGTGGGGATGCGCAGGTAGCAGCGACGGTTGCGGCCAACGCGACTGCCAATAACTACCTGCGGCACCAAGATGTTGAAGCATTCGTCAAACAGCTTAATCAGTGCGCTACTCAAGCTGCTTGTGACAAGGTCGTCGCAGACTTCAAGAAGATCAGCGCAGAGAACACCGAGCGGCTGAAGAACTGTCGCGCCAACGGCAACTGCGAGCAGATAGAGCAGGAGATCTTGGCTGGTCAGGACGCCATGCGCCAGGTAGGGGACAGGTTCGCAAGTCAGGTTCTAGAGAAGGAGTTTTCTTCGCAGCAGCTGGTTGATAGGCAGAATGTTCAAAAGGAAATTATCGCTATCGGCACCGACAAGCTGAATGCCGCGAGCGACAAGGATGCTGCCAAAGCAAGAGCCGAAGTAGATTCGAAGAATCCCGATGAACTGCAGAAGATACTGGATTCAGAGTCTCGTGAGCTGGTTATAAAAGACACCCAAAAAGAGTTGTCCGCTCTTCTGGCTGATATTGATAAGCAGCTTAATGGTCTGCCTGTCGAAGTTCGTGAAATACAGAAGATGCATGAGGGCATCGCTGGTAACTTCAAAGCTGTTGCAGAATTGGGACAAGTTGTCAGTGAGATAATTGAACCCGGTGTCTGGGATTTGTTAGGGCCTGCAGCCAAACTCGCCAAGCTCGAGAAGCTGGCGACTGTTCTGAAAGCCGCAGGCGGTGGCAAGCTGAGTACCAAGGTTGCTGAAAGTGTCGTTGCTATTGAGCGGCTCAGTGAGAAGCTCAGGGGGCTCGAGTCCGGTAAAGTTGCGCCCTCTCAGCAAGAGTTGGCCAAGTATTACGACCAGACTGCTACTGGGAAGCTGGTTAAGCCTTGCTGCTTTGCAGCCGGGACCATGGTTTCGACTCCGGATGGCGATAAGGCCATTGAGACCATCAAGGCAGGAGACATTGTCTGGAGCAAACCGGAGAAGGGCGGTAAACCCTTTGCCGCTGCAGTCACGGCCACGCATGTACGCACGGACCAGGCGATCTACCGGCTGAAGCTGAAGTCTACTGACAAGGATCTGGCCGACACGCTCTTGGTCACACCGGGCCACCCCTTCTATGTACCGGTACGCAATGACTTCGTGCCTGCGATCAGCCTCAAACCGGGTGATGAACTGCAGTCGCTGGGCGATGGCAGCAGCAATGATGCTTCCATCCTGGTCGAATCCATTGAGATGGTTCAGCCTCAAGGGGTGACCTACAACCTGACGGTGGATATTGGCCATACCTTCTATGTAGGGAACCTGAAAACGTGGGTGCACAACACCGGTAATTGCTTGCAGTGTGGGGCTGGTGGGTGTGTGGTTCATGCTACGGATGCTGTAAAAACAACTACGGCGGCAGTTGATCGTGGAGCGTTCGCACAGCACGTTATGGACGTCCGAGCTGGGCTGCCTTCTGATCTGCGACGGAGTGGTAACGTAGCTGTTGCTGAAATAGAGATTCCTGGATTGCCCAAACAAATGGCCGCACATAGCCAGGTCTCTGACGCTGGTAAAGGTTTGGTGGGATCTGGAAGTGGGAATTTTGTTGCCCAGTCTGTGCCTAATAAAGCGGGTGCTATGGTTTATCGAGGAGCAGATACGGAATATAAAATACTCGACAATATTGCTGATCAGCTGGGTAGTAATACTGCTGCAAAGGGAACTGTAAATATATTCACCGAAAAGCCAGCTTGTGTAAGTTGCCTAGGTGTTGTCGAGCAATTCAAGGCGCGATACCCAAATATCATAGTCAATATTTTTGATAATCAGGGGGTTATGCTAAGACCCCCAAGAAAATCATAGAGGCCCATATGGAAGATCGCGTAAGTTATGGTGAGATACGAGCAATGTTTTTAAGCTGTTATTATAATTACTGTAAGTTAAAGCTTAAGAGTAGTAGCGCTTGGGTTGAGGGTGAAAGCGAGGCTGGTTATGCATATGGTGAGCTTGAAAATGCTTTTGACATGCCTGTTGAGAATTTGATGTTGGAGGTTTTGGCTCTTGTGATGCAGGCAGGGCGTGCGTCGCTCCAAACGCAAAAATATCATAAAGATGCTATTTGTAGCTTGCTGAGTGATAGGTCGATATCTGACGTGCTTGAAGGTTTGCCAGCAGAAGAGGTAGATGAGTTCAAGGCTGATCTTGTTGTTTTGGGGTTGTGCTAGGAATGGGCTCTTAAATAGACATTGTTTGAGGGGCGCAGCGCGTGAAATGGTGTGTCAGTTAAGTCTCGCACCAATGATGCTAGTAAGTGAATTTTGCAGAATCACTATTGGTAGTGTAGTAATTCTGTCTTCACTACTCGTCAATAGTCGAAGTTGATGGCCAGCTATGGCGGAAGTAGTTACAAGGCAAGCTGTCTTGATTTCTGTCAAACGGCCTAGGCTCTCGCCCCATCATAAAAAGCCCGGCATCCGCCGGGCTTCGTCATTTCAGGAGGGCCGTTTCAGCGGGATATCAACGCCGCCGTGCCCGCCGCACCGAACAGCCCGGCGCTGACACGGTTGAACCAGGTCTGGCCTTCGCCGGAGCGCAGGTAGCGGGCGGCGGCGTGGGCGCTGAGGCCGTAGAAGAGCTTGCAGGCGAGGTCCAGAACGGCCCAGGTGGCGATCATCACCGAGAGCTGGCCCAGCAGCGGGCGGTCGGCGCTGATGAACTGGGGCCGGAAGTCGGCGAAGAAGAGGATGTCCTTGGGGTTGCTGGCGGCGAGGCCGAAGGCTTTCCAGTAGAGGACGCGGAAGCCGGGGTTGATCGGTTGCTCCTCGGCGGCTACAGGTTTTGCGGCGTTGCGCGATTGCTTCCAGCTCTGCCAGGCGAGGTAGAAGAGGTAGAGCGCGCCGACGAGCTTGAGCAGGCTGAACAGCTGCTCGGAGGCCAGCAGCAAGGCGCCGAGGCCGAGTGCGGAGGCGGCGAACAGGCCTGTGGCGGCGCCACCCTGAAGACCGGCAATGACCTGCTCCGCCGGCCAGCTGGACTACCAGACACGCAACCAGCTGACTCCGGAGGAGCAGCGCAACCTGACCCTCTGACCTCACCCCCGGCCGCCTCTCGGGGCGGCACCCCTTTCCCGAGGGCGGCAGGCGACTGCCGCTCTTTTTTTGTGTTTCTTAAGGGCTCGCACCTGGCAGGCGTTAGCGGTACTCACATGCAAAACTGCCCTTGCAGGCTTTCCCACTGCCTCATATAGTCCGCCCGTTGCGGTCAATCCCGCAGCCGATCTTGGCCGGTCGAACTCTCTAGGTGCACAGGCGCCGCCTATCCGATTGCAGGCGCCTTCTTCTCACACCAGGAGCCTCACGTCATGACTCGCGCCGCTCTCGATAACTTCATCTCTTCTGTATTCGCACCCAGCCACCGTTGCAGTGGTGGAGGTGTTCAACATGGCTGACCTGCGCCCGCTCTCCGCCAACCCTTCCGGTTCTTCTGTCCTCTTGCTCGATGGCAGCCGGTCCTACATGGAACTCCAGGAAACAGCCGAGTACCGCCTGGTTGCTGCGCGAGATTTGCTCGCCAGTCTCTCGTGCATGGAGGGCTCCTGTGTCGATGGGCGTGATCTGGCCAATGTGGCCGACGCGGCCTACTTGCTGTTGTCCGATGCCAGCGACTTGTTCCGTGCCGCCCGCGAGGCGGTGCGGCGTGATCGCCTGGGCGTTCGTCGCTAAGCCCTTTACGTGCCCATGAAGAGGCCCGGCATCAGCCGGGCTTCTTCATTTCAGGCGAGCCGTTTCTGCAGAAATGGCAGAGGGTCCGGGTGCCCCGGACTGCCCCTTGGCGATCCTGGAGGGGCTGCCAAATCCGCTGCATGGGTTTCGCTGCGCTCTAACCATCCTACGAACACCGAGCGAGGCGCGGGGGAGGGCCGTGCGTAGGGTGGATGCCGCTCTTTGCATCCACCGGGCGGAGGTGGGCGTGGCTGCCCTGTAATGCCCATTCCAGACGCTTTTCCAGCCGCAAGAAACGGTCTTTCGTCCTCCGTTCATGAAGATTCGATGACAAAAGTTCGGTGGTGCCATCCGGCCCCGGTCAAGGTGATGTACGGAGCATCAACGGCGAGGGATATCGCCGAAAGGGAACGTGTCGCCAGGGATGGCGACGACTTTCGCCCGCGGTTTGCGGGCGTGCCGAGGCCAGTGGAACAGGGGCGATGGGGAATATGGACGGTTACTCGAAAGTGGGCATGCAGGAGCTCGACCAGCGTCTGTCGAAGATCGTCGAGGCGGCGCGCAAGAAACCGGTCTCGGTCTACCGCTACGGCGCGCCCTGGGTCTGGATCGTGTCCCAGGACGACTGGCAGAGCGCGCTCAAGGAAGTCTCCAGCTACATCCCGCCCGGCCATTCGCTGGTCCTGTTGCGGCCGCAGATCGACGAGGTGATGGGCCAGACCCTGGCCGAGCTGCAGGGCTGGGCCCGCGCCCAGCAGCTGCAGGTGCCGCTGCCGGCCCTGCTGCATGCGCTGCTGCTGCAACTGCTCTATTCGCTGCCCAGCGAGAAGCAGCTCTACGAGCAGCTCAACTACAACCTGCTGTTCCGCTGGTTCGTGGGCCTTGAGCTGAACCAGCGGGTCTGGGGCTTTTCGGTCTTCGTCCGGGACCTGGGGCAGGTGCTGGACAACCCGCAGGCGGTGCGCCTGATCGAGCGGGTGATCGGCGAGGTGTTCTCCGGCGGCCTGATGCAGATGCCGGAGTTCTCGCTGAACTTCGCCCAGCTGCACACCTGGCTGGCCCGCCACGCGGCCGGCGCAAGGCAACGCTGAGGCGGCCTGCGAACCAACAACGAAACGTTCACTGATGCGGTGCGGCACGCGCGTTCGGCGCGGGCACGCCTGCACGGAAAGTGGCCCGGGGATGCCGGGCGCCATTTCACGAGGGGGCTGTGTGGGTCATCTGTCATTCAACCAACGAGGCGTCGCCGCGGCCCTGAGCCTGCCGTTCGCGCCGGCCTGCCTGGCCCTGGCGATCCACGCCGCGCCGGCGTTCGCGGAGGAGGGCGCGCCGCCGGCGGCGGGCGCCGACGCCCCGGCGCGGCGGGTCGACGTCAACGAGTACGTGGTGCGTGGCAACACGGTGCTGGAGGCCCGCGACATCGAGGAGGCGGTCTACCCCTTCCTCGGCCCGCAGCGCAGCCTCGCCGACATCGAGGGCGCCCGCGACGCCCTGCAGCAGCGCTACCAGGGCAAGGGCTACCAGTCGGTGTTCGTCGAGCTGCCGGAGCAGCAGGTGGAAGGCGGCGTGCTCTACCTGCAGGTCAGCGAGACCAAGGTCGGCCGCGTGCGCGTGGTCGGTGCCAGGCACTACTCGCCCGTGGCCATCCTCGACGACGTGCCGGCGCTGGAGGAGGGCAAGGTGCCCGACTTCGCCAAGGTCCAGGGCGAGCTGGCGGCGATCAACCGCAACCCCGGGCGCCAGGTGGTGCCACTGGTGCGTGAGGGCCAGCGCCCGGGGACCATGGACGTGGACCTGCAGGTGGAGGACAAGAACCCCTGGCAGGCCAGCGTCGGCCTGAACAACGACTACAGCGCCGACACCGAGAAGCTGCGCTCGGTGGTCAGCCTTGGCTACAACAACCTCTTCCAGCGTGGCCACAGCGCCTCGCTGACCTACTTCACCGCCCCCGAGGACCGCGACAACGCCGAGGTATGGTCCGGCTCCTACGCCGCGCCCCTGGACGAACGCTGGACGCTGCAGTTCTCCGGCTACCAGTCCGACAGCGATGTGGCCACCATCGGCGGCAGCAACGTGCTGGGCAAGGGCCACTCCTATGGCGTCTCGCTGATCTACGGCCTGCCGCCGCAAGGGCCCTGGGCCCACTCGCTGTCGGTGGGCGTGGACTTCAAGGATTTCGAGGAGTCGCTGCAATTCGGCGGCGCCGAGGACAAGGTGCCGCTCAAGTACGCCCCCATCACCCTGGGCTACAACGGCTACCGCTACACCGAGGCCTCGCAGTTGGGCCTCGGCCTGGCGCTGGTGGCCGGCACCCGCGAGTTCCTCGGCTACGGCAGCGACGCCGAGGAATTCGACTACAAGCGCTACCGCGCCAACCCCAGCTTCGCCGTGTTCAAGGGCGACGCCACCTACACCTTCGGTTTCGGCGGCGACTGGCAGTCGGCGACCAAGCTGGGCTTCCAGCTGGCCTCCGGGCCGCTGGTCTCCAACGAGCAGTTCTCCGCCGGCGGCGCCACCAGCGTGCGCGGCTACCTGGCCGCCGAACGCACCGGCGATGACGGCTGGCTGCTCTCCCAGGAGCTGCGCACGCCCTCGCTGGCCGCCTTCCTCGGCAAGGGCCTGGCCGGCTACGTCGAGGACTGGCGCTTCTACGCCTTCGCCGAGGGCGCGCAGCTCTCCCTGCAGGACCCGCTGCCCGACCAGGACGACAGCTACAGCCTCGCCAGCGTCGGCCTGGGCACCCGCGCCACGCTGCGCGAATGGCTGTCCGGCAGCCTCGACTGGGGCTACCCGCTGAAGGACGGCCCCAACACCGAAAAACGAGACCCGCGCGTGCATTTCAGCGTGCAGGCGAACTTCTGACCCCACAGGCACCGACTCCGGAGTGACACACATGCAACGCTTGATCTTCACCGCGCTCATCAGCCTGGGGCTCATGTACCCGGCGATCGCCAGTGCCTGGTGGCAGGACGACTGGCTCTACCGCAAGCAGATCTCCGTCGACACCACGCCCCAGGGCGCGGCCATCGACCAGGCCGCCGGGCGCACGCCGCTGCTGGTGCGCCTGCACACCGGCAACTTCAGCTTCGACGGGGTCAACGAGAACGGCTCGGACATCCGCTTCGTCGCCGCCGACGACAAGACCGTGCTCAACCACCAGGTGGAGAGCTTCGACCCGCTGATGGGCATGGCGCTGATCTGGGTCGACGTGCCCCAGGTCGAAGGCGGCCAGCGCCAGGACATCTGGATGTACTACGGCAACGCCAAGGCCCCGGCCACCGGCAATGGCCAGCTGACCTTCGACCCGGACTACAGCCTGGTCTACCACTTCGACGGTGCCGTCGGCGCCCCCCCGCGTGACACCACCGCCTACGGCAACCACGGGCAGACGCCGCCCGCCAGCAGCATCGACGGGGTGATCGGCCGCGCCGCCCAGCTCAATGGCCAGCCGCTGATGCTGCCGGCCAGCCCGTCCCTGGCCCTGCCGGCCGGTGGCGCCTTCACCTTCAGTGCCTGGGTGCGCGCCGACCAGGCCGCTGGCGACCAACTGCTGCTGGCCCGCCGTGACGGCGGCAACGCGCTGCTGCTGGGCCTGGCCCAGGGCCTGCCCTTCGTCGAGGTCAACGGCCAGCGCGTCCAGGCCACCCAGGCCCTGGCCGCCGGGCAGTGGCAGCACCTGGCCCTGAGCGCCGATGGCAGCGCCCTGCGCCTGTACGTCAATGGCCGCGAGTCCGGCAGCCTGGCGCTTTCGCTGCCGGCCTTCGCCTCGGTGATCGCCATCGGCGCCGACCTGCCGAACACCCAGGCCGCGCCGGCTGCACCCGTCGAAGGCGCCACCGCCGAGACCGCGGCCCCGGCCGCCTTCGGGGCCTTCGCCGGCGCCATCGACGAACTGCGCCTGTCCAAGGTCGCGCGCCCGGCGGCGCTGATCCTCGCCGACGCCACGGCCCAGGGCGCCGAGTCGCGCCTGGTGGTCTACGGCGTGGACGAGGAACAGTCCGGCTTCGGCTTCGGCAGCCTCGGCTTCCTGCTCAAGGCGGTGCCGGTGGACGCCTGGGTGATCATCGCCGTGCTGGTGCTGATGATGATCCAGTCCTGGGTGATCATGATCCGCAAGAGCCGCAGCGTGGCCCGCGTGATACGCGCCAACCAGCTGTTCCGCGAGCAGTTCGCCCGCGTCGGCACCCGCCTGGAGCTGCTCGCCGACGACCGCGCCCTCAACGAGTCTCTGGTGCATTCCTCGCTCTGGCACCTGTACCAGGTGGCGGTGAAGGAAATCCGCACCCGCCGCGACCAGGGCGCCGACACCTCGTCCATCTCCGCCGCCACCATCGAAGCCATCCGCGCCTCCATGGACGGCGTGCGCACCCGCGAGAACCAGCAGCTGTCCTCGCGCCTCTCCACCCTGTCCAACGCCATCGCCGGCGGCCCCTACATCGGCCTGCTGGGCACCGTGCTGGGCATCATGGTGGTGTTCCTCGGCACCGCCATGGCGGGCGATGTGAACATCAACGCCATCGCCCCCGGCATGGCCGCCGCGTTGCTGGCCACCGCCATGGGCCTGTTCGTCGCCATCCCCGCGCTGTTCGGCTACAACCGCCTGACCACCCGCAACCGCGAGGTCAGCGCCGACATGCGGGTGTTCGTCGACGAATTCGTCACCCGCCTGGCCGAAGTGCACGGCGAATCCCAGTTCAGCGAAACGGCGCACCGGCGGGGCCTCCACGCCGGCAGCGCGCCGCTGACCGCCTGAGGACGCTGCCATGGCCAACCTGAGCAGCAGCCATGACGACGACGAGGACGCCGCCGTCGACAGCATCAACATCACGCCCCTGGTGGACGTGCTGATGGTGGTGCTGGTGATGTTCATCCTCACCGCCACCGCCCAGGTCTCGGGCATCCAGATCAACCTGCCCAAGGCCAGCGCCGCCATCTCCCTGGCGCAGCCGAAGACCAAGGCCATCTCGGTCAACGACGGCGGCCAGGTGTTCCTCGACGCCTACCCGGTGACCCTGCCGGAGCTGGAGGACCGCCTGCGCACCGAGAAGGCGCTGAACCCCGACTTCCCGGTGATCGTGCGCGGCGACGCCACGGTGCAGTACCAGAAGGTCATCGAAGTGCTCGACCTGCTGCGGCGCCTGGAGCTGTCCCAGGTCGGGCTGGTCACCGGCAAACCGAACCAGGGCTGACCATGACCACCTTTCCCAGCAAGGGCCCCGATGGCGGGCTCGCCGAAGTCCGCAGCGCCGAGCCGACATGGCGCCGTCCGCTGGCCTGGGGCGTGGGGGCGCTGGTCGCCGCCGGCCTCGCCTGGCTGCTCTGGCAGTGGGCCAACGACATGAGCGGCGTGCGCCGCGAGGCGCCGAAGATCCCCGCGATCATCCCGCTGCCACCGCCGCCGCCCCCACCGCCGGTGCAGGAGAAGCCGCCGGAGCCGGAAACCCCGGTGGAGGAAAAGATCGTCGAGCCGGAGCCCACCCCCGAGCCCGAGGAGGTCAAGCCGGAGGAAGAGGCACCGCCGACGCCCGCCGACGACCTGGCCAACCCCATGCAGATGGACGGCGACGCCCAGGCCGGTTCCGACGCCTTCAACATCGGCGCCGGCAAGGGCGGCGGCATGGCCGGCAGCGGCGGCGGGCGCCTGGGCAACGGCACCTACAGCCAGTTCCTCGCCTACGCCTTCCAGCGCCTGATGCGCGACAGCCCCGAGCTGCGCTCGCTGGCCTTCCGCGTGCACCTGGACGTGTGGATCGACCAGGGCGGCCAGGTCACCCGCGTGGAGCTGACCCGGTCCACCGGCGACCCCGAACTCGACACCAAGGTGCTGGCCGCGCTGCGTGCCTCGCCCGCCCTGGAACGCCCGCCGGCCTCGATGTCGATGCCGGTCCGAATCTCGTTGCAAGGACGCCGGCCCAGCTAGGCCGCGCCACCAAGAACAGCCAAGGAGTAGAACCATGATCTGCAGAATGAGCCGACTGGCGCTGGGGATAGGCGCCGTGGTCGCCGGCCTGGCCGGCCCGGTGCTGGCGCAACCGCCGGCGCCCTCGGAAAACGCCACCATCAACCTGATCCGCCTGCTGGTGCAGCAGGGCGTGCTCAAGCAGGACCAGGCCCAGGCGCTGATCCAGCAGGCCGAGGCCGAAGCCGTGCAGGCCCGCCAGGCTGCCGCCGCAGCCCCGGCGGCCCCAGCCGGGGTGCCGGGCGAGGTGCGCGTGCAGTACGTGCCGGCCATCGTCCGCGACCAGATCCGCGACCAGGTCAAGGCCGAGGTCATGGCCCAGGCCAGGCAGGAGAACTGGGCCGCGCCCAACACCTTCCCCGACTGGGTGTCGCGCATCAGCCTGGAGGGCGACGTGCGCCTGCGCAGCGAGTCGCGCTACTACTCCGACACCAACAGCGACCGCATCGTCGACTTCGCGCGGATCAACGACCGCGGCCCCTACGACATCAACACCAACACCAACCGGCAGCTGCCGCCGCTGCTCAACACCCGCGAGGACCGCGAGAACCTGCTGCGCCTGCGCGCCCGCCTGGGCATGCGCGCCGTGCTCTCGCCGAGCTGGACGGCGGTCATGCGCATCGGCACCGGCTCCGACAGCGGCCCGGTGTCCACCACCCAGACCCTGGGCGGCGGCTTCGGCAAGAAGGACCTGTGGCTCGACCAGGGCTACCTCGCCTACAAGGCCGACGAGCGCCTGACCCTCACCGGCGGGCGCATGCCCAACCCGTTCTACACCACCGACCTGCTGTACTCGGGCGACTTGAACTTCGACGGCCTGGCGGCGGTGTTCGACCAGCCGCTGGACCGCGACATGGGGCTGTTCGGCACCCTCGGCGCCTTCCCGGTGGAGTACAGCTCCGACACCGCCAGCAGCAATGGCTTCGACAAGGAAAGCAGCAAGAACAACTGGCTCTACGGCGCCCAGCTCGGCGCCCGCTGGCAGCTGGATACGGACAACAGCGTCAAGGGCGCACTGGCCTACTACCGCTTCGACGACATCGAGGGGCGGCGCTCCAATCCCTGCTCCCTGTACTCCGGCCAGCCGGCCTGCGACACCGACGAATCGCGTCCCGCCTTCATGCAGAAGGGCAACACCCTGATGCAGCTGCGCAACATCGTCATCGACCCGGCCAACCCCACCACCACGCCGCAGCCGCAATACTTCGGCCTGGCCTCCGAGTTCAACCTGGTTGACCTCAACCTCGCCTGGGACACCGCGCTGTTCGACGACTTCAAGCTGCGCAGCCAGGCCCACTACGTGCGCAACCTGGGCTACGACGAGGGCGAGATCCGCAAGCGCTCGGCCGGTCAGCTGGCCAACAACGTCGACGCCAGCGGCAACATCGAGAGCGGCGATACCGCCTGGATGCTGCAGTTCACCCTGGGCAGCGCCCTGGAGCTGAAGAAGCACGGCGACTGGAACCTCTACGCCGGCTACAAGCGCATCGAGCCCGACGCCCTGCCGGACGGCTTCAACGACTCGTCCTTCCACCTCGGCGGCACCAACGCCAAGGGCTGGTTCCTCGGTGCCAACTACGGCTTCGACAAGAACGTCGTCGGCAGCGTCCGCTGGCTGAGCGCGGAGGAGGTCTACGGCGCGCCGTTCGACATCGATGTCCTGCAACTGGAGGTCAACACGCGCTTCTGACGCGTGTGTGGCCAAGGAGCGAGAGCATGAACACCCGATCGCACACACCGCTGAAGCTGGGCCTGGCCCTGCTGCTGGGGGCCTGCATCGCCAACGCGGCCTCGGCCGAAGGCATGGAGGAGCGCCTGCGCGCCCAGCTGCGCACCACCACCCAGCAGTTGCAGGCGTTGCAGAGCGAGCAGGCCCAGGCCGCCGCCGCGCGCACCGCAGCCGAGGGCCAGCTGGCGGCGGCCCAGGCGCAGATCAAGCAGCTCACCGCCGAGCTGGCCAAGGCCCGCGGCCAGGCCGAGCAACTCGTCGGCCAGCAGGAAAGCCTGCGCAATGCCGCCCAGGCCCAGGTCGCGGCCAGCACCGAGCAGGTGGGCAAGTTCAAGCAGGCCTACGACGAACTGCTGGGCCGCGCCCGTGGCATCGAGTCGGCCCGCGCCCAGCTGGCCACCGACCTCGCCGCGCGTGACGAGCAGGTGCAGCAGTGCACCGCCAAGAACCAGCAGATGTACCAGGTGGCCAAGGACATCCTCGAGGCCTACGAAAAGATCGACGTCAGCGACGTGATGAAGATCCGCCAGCCCTTCGCCGGCAGCGCCCGGGTGAAGTTCGAAGAGCTGGCACAGACCTACGGCGACGCCCTCTACAAGACCCACTTCGACGCCGCCATGGCACCCGCCGCCGGCCAGTGACCCACGGGCGCCGGCGTGGCCGGCACCGAACCGCAGACAAGGAACCGCGCAATGACCGCAATCGACATGATCCACAGCATCAGCCCCGACCAGCTCACCGAGCGCCTGCAGGCCGCCGGCTACCGCGTCAACCGCAGCGAGCAGGGCGGCGTGGTGCAACTGCTCAGCGCCAGCCAGGGCATCGGCTTCGCCGTGCGCTTCGGCAACCCGGCAACGGAGGCCGGCGCCTACCTCGACTACTGCTTCAGCTGCGCGCTGCGCATCCAGGGCGAGCTGCCGGCGGGCCTCGCCGAGGTGTGGAACGCCAGCCGCCGTTTCGCCCGCCTGTCGCGCCAGGGTGAATTCCTCGTGCTGGAGATGGACGCCATCGTCGCCGCCGGCGTCAGCCCGCAGCACCTGCAGGGCCAGATGGAACTGTGGGACCGCCTGCTGCAGGAGTTCATCGCCTACCTGCGCGACTACAGCCAGGTGATGGCCCGCGAGCAGGCCGCGGCCACCCCGGCGCCGGCCGAAACCGCCGACAGCGAGGCGTGAGCGCGATGAACGCCAAGGGCCGGATGGTCGGCATCGGTGCACTGGCCGCCGTGGCGCTGGCGGTGGGCCTGGCACTCGGCTTGCGCCCGGGCAGTGCGCCTGAAGCGGCGGTGCAGGCCGCGCCCGAAGTGCAGCAGGCGAGGGTGGCCAGCCAGGCCGCCCCCGCCGGGCGCGCAGTGGCGCGCCTGGGTGAACTGGAGCTGGGCGAGGGTGAGCTGCAGGCGGTGCTGGACGGCCTGCCGGCGGACAGCCGCGAACAGCTGCGCGCCGACCGGGGCGCCCTGGAAGGCTGGATACGCGGGCGCCTGGCGGAGAAGGCCCTGCTGCAACAGGCCCAGGCCCAGGGCTGGGAGGAACGTCCGGAAATCCAGCGCATGACCCGCGCCGCCACCGAGCAGATCCTCCTGCGCACCTACCTGGAGTCGGTCAGCCAGGTGCCTGCCGACTACCCCGGCGACGCCGAGCTGCAGGCCGCCTACGAGGCCGGCAAGGACAACTGGATGACCCCGGCGCTGTACCGCGTCAGCCAGATCTTCCTCGCCGTCGGCCCCGGTGCGGCGGAGGAGCAGGTGCGCAAGCAGGCCATCGAGCTGGCCCGCCGGGCGACGGCTGCCAACGCCGATTTCGCCGTCCTGGCGCGGCAGTACTCCCAGGATGCCCGCACGGCGGAGCAGGGTGGCGACACCGGCCTGCAGCCGCTTGTGCAGTTCGTCCCGGCGATGCGCCAGGTACTCGCCCGCCAGCGCGTGGGCAGCGTCTCCGAGCCGCTGCGCAGCGAGGACGGCTACCACATCCTCAAGCTCACCGAGCAGCAGCCCGGCCGCGTCGCCAGCCTCGACGAGGTGCGCGACCGCCTGCGCCAGGCCCTGCGCGCGCAACGCCAGGAACAGGTGGCACGGGCCTACCTGGACGGCATGGTCAGCTCGGCGACCCTGAGCATCGACGGTGCGAGCCTCAACCAGGCGCTGGAGCGGGCCCACTGAGACGGCGCCGGGCGGGAGGCCCGGCGCGAGGCAACCTTACGGAGGAGGGTTCATGGCATTTCAGGAGAACGAACGGGCGTCGGCCCATGACGCGGCCGGCACCAGCGGGCATGCACCGGAGGACGGCTTCTTCGGCCTGGATGTAGAAGCGGCGCACTACTTCGTGGTGGCGGCCCGTTGCGGTTGCTTCATGCAGGCGGCGCGCAGCCTGAGCATCAAGCCGACGCTGCTGCGCAAGAAGCTCGGGCTGCTGGCGGCCTGGGCCGGGCACCCGCTGTTCCAGCACCAGGGCAACGCCCTGGTGCTCAGCCCCGAGGGCCGGCGCCTGCGCACCCAGCTGGTGGCACGCCTGGCGGTGCTGTCGCCGGGCCTGACACAGAACGAAGACCAGCCGCTGGTGCGCATCGCCGTCGCCGAACCGCTGCTGCACGACATCCTCGGCCGCGACCTGCTGGCCTTCCTCCGCCAGCACGCCAACGTGCGCCTGGAGCTGGCGCGCCTGGACGAGGGCGAAGCCCCGGCAGCGGACACCGACCTGCGCGTCTGGCTGGCCCCGCCCGACGATGACGCGCCCTGGCCGGGCTTCGCCAGTGCCCATCGGGAGTGCCTGGCCCAGCTGGAATACCTGCCCCACGTCGCCAAGCGCTACTCCCGCGAGACCAGCCGCCCGCGCAGCCTGGTGGAGCTTGCGGACTACATGCTGGTCGACCTGCAGGGCTACGCCGGCATCGAGGCGCTGCGCCCCTGGAACCTCGCCATCGCCGAGCGCCGCGCCGGGGTCACCCGGGTCAACTCCTACGAAATGCTCCGGCAGATGATCCAGTGGAGC
This sequence comes from Pseudomonas sp. 57B-090624, assembly GCF_003234055.1. Classification (NCBI taxonomy): domain Bacteria; kingdom Pseudomonadati; phylum Pseudomonadota; class Gammaproteobacteria; order Pseudomonadales; family Pseudomonadaceae; genus Pseudomonas; species Pseudomonas sp. 57B-090624. The sequence goes on along the minus strand of NZ_QKRU01000096.1, from coordinate 6,223 downwards.
GCCTGCATCGGCCTGCTGCCCCATTACGTCGGCCAGCTGGACAAGAACCTCATGGCCCTGCCGGCGCTGTTCGAACCGCGCATGGACATGCAGGCCTGGCTCGCCGTGCGCGCCGGGGAGGAAGAGCGCGAAGAGGTCCGCCGCCTCGTCGCCCTGGTGCACGCCGCCTTCGATGAGCGCCGGGATTGGTTCTAGCGGGGGCGACCGGCAGCATGGGTTTCGCTTCGCTCTACCCATCCTACGAAGCGTTATTCGCCCCGCTGGCACGGTGCCCACGTAGGATGGGTAGAGGCACGAAACCCATCAATTCCCCGGCTCCGGAACATCCGGCTTGCTCGTGTGCGCCCAACCCGCCTGCGGATCTGCCTGGCGCGGCGCTCGCCCCGATCAGCATGGGTTTCGCTTCGCTCTACCCATCCTACGAAGCACCATGCCCGTAGGATGGGTAGAGGCACGAAACCCATCAATTACCGGGCTCCGGCGCGTCCGGCTTGCTCGTGTGCGCGGATCTGCCTGGCGCGGTGTTCGCCCGGATCAGCATGGGTTTCGCTTCGCTCTACCCATCCTACGAAGCACCATGCCCGCAGGATGGGTAGAGGCACGAAACCCATCAATTGCCGGGCTCCGGCGTACCCGGCTTGCTCGTGTGGGTCCAATCGCGCTGGCGGATCTGCTTGGCGCGGCGTTCGAGCACGAGATAGACCACGCAGGCGATGGCCAGGGGCAGGAGGAAGTAGATGGCGCGGTAGCCGATCAGCGCGGCGAGGAGGGTGCCCTTGGACATCTGGTGCTGCATCAGGGCGATGAACACCGCCTCCAGCACGCCGAGCCCGGCGGGGATGTGGGTGATGACCCCGGCGATGCTGCTGATCAGGAGGATGCCGAGGATGGAGGGGTAGAAGGCTTCCTTGGGCAGCAGGATCCAGATCAGCGCCGCCATCAGCGACCAGTTGAGCATCCCCAACCCGACCTGGATCAGCGCCATGCGCAGGCTCGGCAGGGTCAGCTCCTGGTCGCGGAACCGCCAGTTGCGGCGCTTGGAGAAGCGGCAGGCGGCGAGGTAGGCGAGGGCGGCGGCCACCAGGGCGAAGCCGATCAGTTGCAGGCCGGTCTCGCCGATCTTCCAGCCCTCGGGCAGGTCCACCAGGCGCAGGGAGAACACGCAGCCGGCCAGCAGCATGTAGCCCAGCCAGTTGGTGATCAGGCTCAGGCTGAGCACCTTGGTGATGGTCGGCACGTCCAGCCCCAGCCGCGAGTAGAGGCGGTAGCGCAGGGCGATGCCGCCCACCCAGGAGCTGAGGTTGAGGTTGAAGGCGTAGCAGACGAAGGTGACCGGGACGGTCTGCCAGGCCGGCAGCTTGTGCGCGGTGTAGTGGCGGCCCACCAGGTCGAAGCAGCAGTAGGTGGCGTAGCTCGCCGCGCAGGCCAGCCCGGCCAGTGCCAGGGTGGTGGCCTTGTAGTTGGCGATGGCCTGGCGCACTTCCTGCCAGTCGAGGTTCTTCACCAGCATGAACAGCAGCACCGGCACCAGGCAGAAGAAGAACGCCGTCAGGCCGCGCTTGGCCCAGGTCTTCCAGGTGGCCTTGCGCGCGCTCATGAGCTTTTCTCCTGCTGCTCGTAGACCGGCTCGACGCCGGCATCCTCCAGCGGCTGCAGCGACTTGATGCGCGGCGAGTGGGCGGGGAACCAGCCGGCGATGGCCGGGAAGTGCCGCAGGAAGTGGAAGCTGAGGAAGATCAGCGGCGCCCGCCACCAGTGGCCCCGGGTGATGCGCTGCAGCGTCACGCGCTTGCACTTGGCGTCGGCGAGCTGCAGCAGGTGGTCGTGCAACTGCTGGTTGAAGGCCGGGTCGCGGATCACCAGGTTGGCCTCCAGGTTCAGCGACAGGCTCAGCGGATCGAGGTTGCTCGACCCCACCGTGGACCACTCGTCGTCCACCAGCGCCACCTTGCCGTGCAGCGGCCGCTGGCAGTATTCGTGGATCACCACGCCGTCGCGCAGCAGGTAGTTGTAGAGCAGCCGCGAGCACAGGCGCACCAGCGGCATGTCCGGCTGGCCCTGGAGGATCAGGGTCACCTGTACGCCGCGCCGTGCGGCGTTGCGCAGCTCGCGCAGCAGGCGGTAGCCGGGGAAGAAGTAGGCATTGGCCACCACCAGCCGCTGCCGGGCCGAGCGCAGCGCACGCAGGTACTGCTCCTCGATGTCGTTGCGATGGCGCTCGTTGTCGCGGATCGACAGCAGCATGCGGGCATGCCCGGCCTCGCGGTTTTCCGGCGATTCCGGCAGCAGGCTGTGCACCTCGCTGGCGCTGTGGGCCAGCAACTGGCTGCAGGTACGGTGCAGGTCGCAGACGATGGGCCCGCGCACCGCCACCGCGTAGTCCTGCTTGGCCATGGGGCCGAAGTCGGCGAGGTGATCGGCACAGAAGTTGATGCCGCCGATGAAGCCCAGCTCGCCGTCCACCACCACCAGCTTGCGGTGCAGGCGGCGGAACAGGTTGGTGCGCATGCCCAGCACCCGGGGACGCGGGTCGAACATGTGCAGGTTGACGCCGGCCTCGGTCATCTCGCGGATGTAGCGGCTGCCCAGGTCGGCGGTGCCGTAGCCGTCCACCGTCAGCTCCACGCGCACGCCACGCCGGGCGGCGGCGATCAGGGTCTCCTTGAGGCGCAGGCCGACCTTGTCCTCGAAGACGATGAAGGTCTCCAGCAGCACTTCGTGGCGGGCCTTGTCGATGGCCTCGAACACCGCCGGGAAGAAGGCCTCGCCATTGATCAGCAACTCGACGTGGTTGCCTTCACGCCAGTCGAATTTCACAGGTGCACCTCCACAAGCAAAGGGGCGTGGTCGGACAGGTGGGACCAGGGCCGGCGCAGCAGCACCTGGGGTGAATGGCTGGTGGCGTTGCGCACGTAGACGCGGTCCAGGCGCAGCAGCGGCCAGCGTGCCGGGAAGCTGCGCGCCGGGGCGCCATAGGCGTTGACGAAGGCCTCGACCAGGCCGCGGCCGGCGAGGATGTCGTCGGCACGCACGCGCCAGTCGTTGAAGTCGCCGGCGACGATCACCGGCGCCAGCGGCGGCAGGCTGTCGAGCAGGCGGCAGAGCAGTTCCAGCTGCTGGCGGCGGTGGGCCTCGCGCAGCCCCAGGTGCACGCAGATGGCATGCACCTCGCGGTGGCCGGGCACGTCCAGCACCGAGTGCAGCAGGCCGCGTTCCTCAACGCCGGCGATGGACGCGTCGAGGTTCTCGTAGCGCAGGATGGGGAATTTCGACAGCAGCGCATTGCCGTGGTCGCCCTCCGGGTAGACCGCGTTGCGGCCGTAGGCGAAGTCGGGCCACATGCTGTCGGCGAGGAATTCGTACTGGGGCGTCGGCGGCCAGTTCCTGAAGCGCCTGGCATGGGACTGGTGGGTGCCGAGCACCTCCTGCAGGAACACCAGGTCGGCACCGAGGGTGCGCACGGCATCGCGCAGTTCCGGGAGGATGAAGCGGCGGTTCAGGGGCGTGAAGCCCTTGTGGGTGTTCACCGTGATGATGCGCAGCTGGTGCACGGCCGGCAGCAGGTCGGTGGCGGGCAAGGGGGCACTGGTGACGGTATTCACAGGTCGGCTCCTTCCAGGGGCTGGCCCGGTTCGGTCTGCAGGTGCGTGGCCAGCTTGAGGGTCTCCAGCAGGTGGCGGGCGTCGTAGGGCGCGCGCACCTTGATGTCGTTGTCGAAGTAGCAGTACACATCGCGGCTGGCGCGCTTGGCGGGTGGTTCGGCGCTGATCAGCCGGGCGTCGTCGGGCTGGCCACCCCGGCTCCAGGCTTCGATCCGCTTCTTCCAGGCCTTCAGCGCAGCGGGCGAGTAGCCGCTGGCATAGAGCTGCTTGTCGCCGTGCAGGCGCATGTAGACGAAGTCGCTGGTGAGGTCTTCGGCGTAAGGCCACTTCTTCGCCGTGTCGGCGACCACCAGGGCCACCTTGTGCCGGCGCAGCAGGGCGACGAAGGCCTCGTCGAGGAAGCTGTCGTTGCGGATCTCCACCGCGTGGCGCAGGCGCAGGCCCTTGGGGATGTCCAGGTAGCCTTCCACGTGCAGGCGCGCGTCGCTGTGGCGGGCCAGGCTGCGGGCGGCGTCGCTGTCGTGGGGCAGGGCCTGGAGAAAGTCGGCGAACAGCGCGGGGTCGAACTTGAAGCTGGGCGGGAACTGCCAGAGCACCGGCCCGAGCTTCTCGCCCAGGCGGAACAGCCCCGAGGCCATGAAGTTGGCCAGGGGCTGCTCCACCTCGCGCAGGCGCTTCACATGGGTGATGTAGCGCGGCGCCTTGACGCTGAAGACGAAGTCCTCGGGGGTGTCGGCTGCCCAGCCGGCATAGCGCTCGGGGGTCTGCAGGGCGTAGAAGGAGCCGTTGATCTCGATGCTGTTGACCGCCCGCGAGGCGAAGCGCAGCTCCTTCTTCTGCACCAGGCCCCTGGGGTAGAAATCACCCCGCCAGGGGGCGTAGCGCCAGCCGGAAATACCGATACGGATCTCAGCCATCCTCGCCTCCGCTAGCGTCCCGGAGCCGGGTTGGCGGCCGCCAGCGTCCGCTCCAGCTGCGCCTCGTCGGCGACCACCTCTTCGCCGCGATCGCCCGCCGGCTGCATCCGCTGGGGGTGCAACTCGACCTTGATCCAGCCGCTCTCGCGGCGGTCGAAGGCCTTGAACGCTTCGATGGCATCGCTCATCGGCTTGACCTGGGTGAGGATCTTGGCCGGGTCGACGCGCTTGTTCAGGGTCAGCTCGATGAGCCTGGGGATGTACTTGCGGTGGTGGCAGTTGCCCATGTTGATGGTCAGGTTCTTGTTCATCGCCAGGCCGATGGGGAAGCTGCGCGCCTGCTGCGGATAGACGCCGATGATCGACAGGGTGCCGGCCTTGGCCAGGCCTTCGACCGCCCATTGCAGGGCCTGGCTCGGGGCGTCGCCGGGGTGCCAGTTGTCGCCGTCCGGGCGGGTGCGCGGGGTCAGTTCGGCCATCTCCCGGCGCATGCGCCCGGCGCCGTGGTGGTCGTGGCAGGCGTGCTCGGCGTCCACGCCCACGGCATCGATGGCGCGGTCCACGCCAATGCCGTCGGTGAGCCGGCGCAGGGTAGCGACCGGGTCTTCCAGGTCGAAGTTGATCACTTCGGCGCCTTGCTGGCGGGCCATGCGCAGGCGGTCGTCGAGGTGGTCGATGGCGAACACCCGGGCGGCGCCCATCAGCTTGGCGCTGGCGATGGCGAACTGGCCCACCGGGCCGCAGCCGAACACCGCCACCGTGTCGCCGGGGGTGATCTCGGCCATCTCGGCACCGAAGTAGCCGGTGGGGAAGATGTCGGACAGCAGGATGGCCTGGTCGTCGCTGATCTCGCTGGGCAGCTTGATCAGGCCGATGTTGGCGTGGGGGATGCGGGCCTTCTCCGCCTGCAGCCCATGGAAGGGGCCGGTGGCCCGGGGCCCGCCGTAGAACGCGGTGCCGGCCTCCTTGCCGTTGGGGTTGGCCACGTCGCACTGGGCGTAGTAGCCGGCCCGGCAGTAAGAGCAGTTGCCGCAGGCGATGGTGGAAGGCACCACCACGCGGTCGCCGATCTGCAGGTTGCGCACGTCGTTGCCCAGGGCTTCGACGATGCCCACGCCCTCGTGGCCGAGGATGGTGCCCTTGACCATGCCGCTGACGGTGCCGCGCACGAAGTGCAGGTCGGTGCCGCAGATGGCCGAGGCGGTCAGGCGGATGATCGCGTCCGTGGGCGCCTGCAGGGTCGGCTCGGGGACGTCGTCGAGACGGATGTCGCCCACGTCATGGAATACGACTGCCTTCATGGGTGGCTCCTGTTCGGGCCCGGGCCGGCGTGGGTCGGCCACCGGGCATGGAAAACGGCAGGTGCCCTGGCGGCACCTGTGATAGTTCCGACTGGGCGGCAAGGGAGCGGTTCAGGTTTTCTGCCCGTTGGGCACGAGGCGCAGTACGGGCTTAGGCCCGGCGTGTGGTTGTGACGCGAGCGCGAATGAATTGGCTCTGTCTGCGTTAGCTGTTGTGGTTTTAAAGCAAGCGCTCAAGCACGGCCATTTCCGGGCGCCCAAGGGTTCGTGCCACCGCCACCGCATGGGTTTCGCTTCGCTCGCGGAACGCCGCCCGACCCATCCTACGAAAGCCTGTGCGCACCACGTGGCGATGCGCTGGACGAAGAAAGTTGGAGCAGCCGCCAACGCCCCTCCAGGAGGC
>NZ_QKRU01000095.1:0-22939 GCF_003234055.1 Pseudomonas sp. 57B-090624 | reverse complement strand
GGGGGCGGGGCGAGCGCCGCCCGGGCATCAACGGCTGCGAATGGCCTGGAGGCGATGCTCGGCTTCAGCCAGGAGCGAGTGGGGCCTGGCTCCGCCTTCTGGAGGTTACGAGACCTCCATCAGGCGCGTCGTGCCCACATGCCCTTGTGGTGCGCATGCCTTCGCGCAGAGGGGGGCGGATGCCTCAGATGAAGGCTTCGGTGTCGCGGATCAGCACGGCGTGGTGGCCGTCTTCGTCTTCGAAGATTTCGTAGAGGTAGTACATCTGGATGGCGCCTTCGGCGGTGCTGACGGCGACCTGGTCACCGGCTTCGGCGGTGAAGTAGGCGCGGCTGGCGGGGGCGGCGATGCATTCGATCAGGGCGCTGAAGAACTCCTCGGGGTCGCTGCCGTCGTAGTAGTCGGCACGCTCCTCGGCGCTCCATTCGGCGGGCGGCTGGAAGGTGCCGGTGATCAGCACGCGGGCATCGCCCAGGTCTTCTTCCTCGGCGTCGGGGTCATCTTCGTCGCCGCGGTAGAGGGTGGCTTCGAGTGCGTCGGGGCTGGCCAGCACGGCCTGGCGGGAAACGAAGCGACGCTGCGGGTCGAGCGCGGCGGCCTGGCAGATCTGGACCCAGGTGGGGTCGCTGGCGAGTTCTTGAGTGGACACGGCGGTCTCCGCAGGGGCTGAAAAGGCGGCAGTTTCCGGGAGGCGGGCGAGGCTTGCAATGGGCCGCCGATGAGCGCAGGCCGATGAGGCGGGGCGTCAGTCGGCCTGGCCGTCGCTGGGGCCGATCAGCTGCGCGACCATGGCGATCACGGCGTTGATGTCGAAGGGCTTGTCGAACACGGCGGCGAAGAGATCGCCCCGGTCACGGCCGACGCTGCCCTGGGCGCCGCTCATGAGGATGATCGGCAGGTCGGACGATTGCGCGCGGGCGCGTATCGCCTGGGCGAACTCGAGGCCATCCATGATCGGCATCATGAAGTCGGTGATGACCAGGGCCGGGCGCTCGCGGTCGAGCACTTCCAGGCCACGGCGGCCGTTGCCGGCCTTGACGACCATGTAGCCTTCGTCCTCCAGGGCGAAGGCCAGGATGTCCGCAATCAGATACTCGTCATCGACTACCAGAATCGTTGTCATTAAGCGCTGACCGATGGGCGGGTTTCAGATGCCGGCATTGGGTGTGGCAACCCCGGACATGACGGCGGTCGCGTTCTTGAAGGCCTTGTCGAGTGCGATGCCGTGGTCATGGATGAGGACTTCCAGCAAAGAAGGGTCGTAGCGGCTGTCCCTCATCTTCAGAATCGACAGCAGCCGTTTCAGTTCAGAGTTCATTTCCACGTAGCGCATCAGCACCAGGTTGTCGACGATGCTAGACAGCTCCGGCGCCGGGGCGTTGATATCGGCGCTGTACAGGTCGCGCATTTCCCAGGTGGCGAAGACGGTGACGTCCAGTGCGCGCAATTCGTTCATCAGCGCGCTGAAGAATTCCACCAGGCGCGCCTGGCTGGTGGCGACGCGCGCCATGCCGCCGAGGCTGTCGATGTGCACGCGCTTGATGCCCTTCTCGGTCACCGCCTTGATCAGGCGCGCGCCGAGACCATCGAGCAGGCCTTCGGTGGTGGGTTGCCACATCAGGTGCAGGGCGCCGGACTCTTCCAGGGCCTTGAGGTCGACGCCGATGCTGCGTGCCTTCAGGCGCAGGCGCTCGGGCGACTCGTAGAAGCCGAAGTGCAGGCCCGGCTCCTCCGGGGTGGACTGGGCGAGGAAGCTGATGCCGAGGCTGGTCTTGCCGACGCCGGCGGGGCCCATCACCAGGGTGGCCGAGGAGCGCGGCAGGCCGCCGTCGATCAGCGCGTCGAGGCCGCTGATGCCGCTGGATACACGGTGCAGGTCCGCGTTGTCGGTGCGTGAAGGGCGGCTGTAGAGGGTTTCCAGGCGCGGGTAGACGACCAGGCCGTCGTCGGTGATCTCGCATTCGTGCAGGCCGGACAGTGCGCCGCTGCCACGGGTCTTGCGCAGCTGGATGCGTCGTACCGAGCGGGCGCCGAACAGCTCTTCGCCCAGCTCGATCACGCCGTCGACCATGGTGTGCTCGGGGCTGCCGTCGTCGAGGCGTGCGCTGGTGAGGAACAACACGGTGCAGCCGGCGAACGCGGCGTGGCCCTGCAGCTCTCCGATGAATTTCTTGGTGTCCAGCGGTGTATCCGCCTTGGAGCGGGCATTGAGCAGGCCGTCGACGATCAGCACGGTGGCCTTCTGCCTGCTGATCTCGCGGCGCAGCAGCTTGACCACTTCGTCCAGGCCTTCGTTCTCCAGGGTGTCGAAGGCGCTGACGAACTGGATCTGCGCTCCGATCTGCGAGGCGTCGAAGAAGCTCAGGGTGGAGAGGAACTGGAAGAGCCGTTCATGGGTTTCGGCCAGCAGGGTGGCGACCAGCACCCGCCCGCCGTCGCGCACATGGTTGAAGGCGATCTGGTTGGCGAGGATGGTCTTTCCCGACCCGGGACGGCCCTGGACGATGTAGGACGCACCGGCAACCAAGCCACCCTTCAACAGGGCATCCAGCCCTTCGATGCCGCTCTGAAGGCGTTTTAGCTGTTCCAAGTTCTGGCCTGCCTCATCTGGAAGTTCGCTGGAAAGGGCCGACTGCATCTGCTCGGGAGCCCGGTCCGCCGGCGTTGCGCACTGCGTCCGGGTGTCGGGGTCGGCCTGAATCCCGGCGATTCTACGCTGCCGGGCTCCGGTCAGCGATAGAGTCGTGCGCCCCGAACTAGTTCCTGTGCGCTGCGCCTGCTTTTCAGTGGGCCTCGCGCGGGCGGGCGGGCAGGCACAGGGTCACGCTGGTGCCCGCGCCGGGCGTGCTGTCCACGCGGATGGTGCCGCCCTGCTGGCGGATGAAGCCGTAGGCCTGGCTCAGGCCCAGCCCGGTGCCCTTGCCGAGGCCCTTGGTGGTGAAGAAGGGCTCGAAGATGCGCGGCAGTATCTCGGGCGCGATGCCGACGCCGTCGTCACGCACGGTGAGCAGGACGAAGTCGCCGTGCAGGTTTTCCCACTCGCCCTGCAGGTGGCGGTTTTCGGCGCGCAGCACGATGGTGCCGCTCTCCTGCATGGCATCGCGGGCGTTGAAGATGAGGTTGAGCAGGGCCATTTCCAGCTGGCTCGGGTCCACCAGGATCGGGTGCAGTGGCGGGCATAGCTGCAGCTCCAGGCTCATGCCCTTGGGCAGCGCCTGGGTGAAGAACATCTGTGCCGAATGCAGGGTGTTCTCCAGCTCCACGAGCTGTTGCTGCTGGTCACGCTGACGGGCGAAGGAGAGCAGGTGCTGGGTCAGGTGGCTGCCGCGCAGGCCGGCTTCGTGGATGCTGCCCAGGAGTTCCTTGAGGCGCTTGGGGTCCTGGGTGCGGGCGGCCAGCGCCGAGGCGCCGATGATGACCGTGAGCAGGTTGTTGAAGTCATGGGCCATGCCGCCGGTGAGCTGGCCCAGGGCTTCGAGCTTCTGCGCCTGGAACAGCTGGGCACGCAGCTCCTGCAGCTGCAGTTCGGAGTCGTGGCGCTCGGTCATGTCGCGGGTGATCTTGGCCAGGCCGATGACCCTGCCCTCTTCGTCGTGCACCAGGTCCATCACCGCCAGGGCCCAGAAGCGCGTGCCGTCGCGGCGTACCCGCCAGCCCTCGTCCTGGGCGCGACCGGTAGCCAGCGCAGTGGCCAGAAGATGCGCCGGGCGGCCGGCGGCGCGGTCCTCTTCGGTGAAGAACATCGACAGGTGCTGGCCGATGGCCTGTTCGGCGCTGTAGCCCTTGATCCGCTCCGCGCCGGCGTTCCAACTGACGATGCGGCCCTCGACCGACACCATATAGATGGCGTAGTCGACCACCGCCTTGACCAGGAGCTCGTAGCCGCGTGCGCTCAGGTCTTCGCTGGGCTTGGGGGGGATGGGGTCCATGTACACCTGCTCGGGCTGGGAACCTGCGGATGCCGGGCCGTGCAAGTCCATCCGGCCATCGTGCGCCGGGCCGTCCGGCTCCTGCCTGGCGCTCATTCCGGAATCTTCAGGCCGCGTGCCACCGCCGGACGTGCGAGGAAGGCTTGCAGCGCGCGATTCACGTTGGAGAAGTCATCGAAGCCGACCAGCCCGCCCGCTTCGTAGAAACCGACCAGGTTGCGTATCCAGGGGAAGGTGGCGATGTCGGCGATGCCGTAGTCGTCCAGGAGCCAGTCGCGCCCCTGCAGCCGTCGGTCGAGCACCGCCAGCAGGCGCCTGGACTCGGCGACGTAACGGTCGCGCGGGCGCTTGTCCTCATAGTCCCTGCCGGCGAATTTGTTGAAGAAGCCGAGCTGGCCGAACATCGGGCCGATGCCGCCCATCTGGAACATCAGCCACTGGATCGCCTCGTAGCGCCCGGCGGCGTCGTCGGGGATCAGGCGGCCGCTCTTCTCCGCCAGGTAGAGCAGGATGGCACCGGACTCGAACAGCGCCAGCGGCTGGCCGCCGGGACCGTCCGGGTCGAGGATCGCGGGGATCTTGTTGTTCGGGTTGAGGGAGAGGAATTCGGGGGACAGCTGGTCATTGGTGTCGAAGCTGACCTTGTGCGCCTCGTAGGGCAGGCCGATTTCCTCGAGCATGATCGACACCTTCACCCCGTTGGGCGTGGGCAGCGAGTAGAGCTGCAGGCGGTCGGGATGCCGGGCGGGCCACTTGTGGGTGATGGGGAAGGCGGAAAGGTCGGTCATGGAGAGTCCTGTCGAATGGCTGCGGGACGAGCAGACAGCATGGCTGGGCCGCGGCGCTTGTCCAGTGGCGAACGGTCGGGGCGTGTCCGATGTTCGACTTTCGACCTGTATGGAGGGAAAAAGATCGGCCTGCCCGATCCGCGCCTGCGGGATTCGAGCTTCGGTGCCGCTTCTGGCCCTTGGAAAATGACTTCAGCCCTGTAGGCCAGGGTTCGGTGGTGGGAGAGAAGAGCTGCGTTCTTGGGCCAGGCGGGGGACGAGCCGAGGTAGCCCCGAAGCCATGCCCGGAGTCGAAACACAGCGGGCCCCATGAGCTCTGGAATGTCTGTCCGGGTTTCTAGTCCGGGTCTTTCGACGGCAGGAGCAGGTACTACGCCGCCACGAGCCGGCTGCCTGTCGCTGCGCTGTTCCGGGCACCGGCAGGCGAGGCAACGCGCAGTGGCTGTGCTCGATCCGGCCCCCTGTCGATGGGTTGACGTGGCGGGAGTCGACTCTCAAGGTATGTAGCAAGCTACAAATCAGGACGCAGGAAACATGTTCGAACTCAAGGACCTTCCATCCCGGGACACGCTGGCCCGATTTGCCGACGAGTATGGGAATCCGGATGTCGAAGGGCTGCACACCTGGCTCATCTGGGCCTCGGCCACCAACCAGATGCTGTCGGCATTCGATGAGAACCTGGCCAGGCACGGCCTGTCACAGACGAACTTCTTCGTGTTGCTGCTGCTCAAGCGCAACCCGGAAGGGCTGACGGTCGGCGCGCTCGCGGAAGGCGTCTCCGTTGCCTCGCAGACCATGACCCGCGCTGTCGCGAAGATGGAGGCAAATGGGCTGTGCAGCAAACACGAAGACCCCCTGGATGGCCGCTTGTGGATCGTTCGCCTGACGCCCGAGGGTGAAGCCGCCTTGGCGAGGGTCCTCCCCCGACATTACGAGTGGGTGGCCGAGCTGATGAGCACGTTCACCGAGAAGGAGCGTGCCAGCCTGGCCAAGCTCATGGTGAAGGTGGGCCCTGCGTTGGCGTTGCGCACCTCGGGCAACGGAACCGGCTGACCGCGTTTCATTCCTCTAGGCATGTAGCACGCTTCAAAAGCCCGTACGCCTTGCCAGGAGTCCGCGCGGCGAGGCCACCTGTACTGAAACTCCTGGTTCGAAGAGATATGTAGCAATGCACATAAATTCCAGTCATGCGACGGCCCCTGCCACCTTTTTGGTCGTACAGATGATCCTCTGTGCCGTAGCGGTTGTATCACTGCTTTACGTCCCTGTACCGATCCTTGCGCGGTTGGCCCAGGACTACCAACTTCCGCTCGGAGGGGCTGGCCTCTCTTTGATGGTGTTCAGCGTCTGCTATGCATGCGGCTTCTTGATCTTTGGGCCACTGTCCGACAGGTTGGGGCGCCGCGCTGTGCTGGTAACCGGCTTGGTGGTTCTGGCTGTCGCTTCTGCAGCCATGGTTTTTGTGTCGTCCTCGAAGGCTTTCCTGGCAATGCGTGCCCTTCAGGGATTCGCCGCTGCTTCATACCCACCTGTCGCCATCGCCTATCTGTCCGAACATGGCAGCCCCCGTCAGCGGGCATGGGGCGTCGCCTGGTTGAGTACGGCGTTCCTTACTGCCGGACTGCTGGGGCAGTTGTACGGAAGTCTCGTTGCTGCGGCCTGGGGGTTCGGCCTGGCAATGGTCCCGCTGGCAGTCGTCTACCTGATCACTGCCATAACGCTCCTGAGTTGTCGCAACGGTCTTCGGAAGGCCGGAGCCTCCGGGCACCTGTTGTCGATCTACCGGCCGCTCTTCCAACTCCTCTCGGACCCCCAGCTGCGCCGTGTATACGTCCCCGCCTTGCTGCTACTCATGGCGTTCGTGGCCTTCTATGTGGATCTGGATCGGCGATTGATCTCGGGCCTGGGGCAGGGAATCGATCCGCTGGTCGCGCGTGCGGTTGCCCTGCCAGGACTCTTTGCGCCCCTTGCTGTTGCGGGGGCTATCCAGCGATGGGGCGCGAACCGCGTCGCCAGCTCAGGTCTGGCCGTTTCGGCCCTCGGCTTGTTCCTTGTGGCGGTGGTAGGGGAGCACAGCCTCTTCTGGTTGTTGTCATCCAGCGTGGTATTCGTCGCCGGCATCGGCATCAGCGTGCCCGGGCTAATTGCCTCTACCTCGACACGTGCTCCGGAAGCGTCGAGGGGGCTTGCCGTGGCTCTCTATACCTTTTTTCTGTTCCTGGGCGCGAGCATTGGGCCCTGGGTCGTACGCCTGGGTGAATCCTGGGAGGACTCGAGCCTGTTTCTGATACTGGCGTCATGCATAGCGGCTGCCGCCATGTACAGCGCCACCGAGGGTGGAAGGCGTGCGCGGTAATCGTTCAATGCTGCGCGCAGGTAGTTGCAGATGATCAAGGATGCCGACGGATCTGCAGTGGATAGTCTGACAAGGAGTTTCGATATGGGTGTTTATCTGATTGTCGCTGATCGATTCGATGTGTTCTCGAAACAGCGCAATGTGCTTACCTGCAGCGCGCTCCGCCAATCGTTGGGTGGCAGGGGGGTTGTTCAGCTGAAAGGCTCGAGGTTTGTTGCTGGGCAAGGTCTTTCTTCCGAGCAGATCGATCAGTTCCATGACATGGCGCTGGAGCTGGGGTACGTAGAAGAATTTCGTCACTGGCGTACATGGGCCGATCAAGAGCCTGCAAGCGTCCGGCTTTCGCATAAGCGCAAAAAGCAGAACGTACTGATTTCGACACCCGAGCGACGTGGAGATGTCTTTGTCGCAGGCCTGCTGCTGGACGCAAACAATGAGCTGATGCTCGACCATCTCACTGGCCAGCACGTTCAGGGGATGGTGTTAACCGAAGCGTGTCGCCAGATGTTCCTGGCGGTAACCGAGAGGTTCCACCTCGCGGACTTCCAATCAGTTGAGCGCTATTTTGTGCTCAACGAAATGGCCATGCGTTTTTTGGCATTCGCCTTTCCCCTCCCGGCGGAAATCCGTTATCGACTTCTGGATATGAAACAGCCTCGACCCGATCGGGTGGACGTGCATGCCGACATGGAGGTCTGGCAAGGAGAACAACCGGTTGCTGGTATGACGGTTAGGTTCAGCGTCATGGATGCCGAGCTCATTGGTGTTCGAGAGTGCAGGCTCGCAGCCAGCGCTCTAGCTGCCCAGCTTCGGCGGCTACGTCGACGGCTGGGCATCGTGCCTGCCGAGAATGCGCTCGGCGTAAACCTTTAGCCAATCCCTTATCAGAGAGAGGGCCTGTTGCTGGCATTGACTAATGCGTCAGTGCCAGCAAGGACGCGACCATGACCTTACCTCGTCTCGCTTTTTTTGATGTAGATGAAACGCTTATCGACATCAAAAGCATGTTCAGCTTTCGAGCTTTCTACCTACTCCGCCAGCTGGGAGCCGCAAACGGCGCACAGGCTGAGCAGCAAGAGGTCGACCGCCTTGGGCAACTGATGAGCCAGGGCGCTGATCGAGCTGCTGTAAACCGTTCCTTCTATGAGGTCTTCCAGGGGCATGAGCGGTCACGGGTCATTGAGGCTGCCGATGCATGGTTCTCGATTGAAAAAGAAAGACCGGGATTCTTTGTCGACACAACGTTGAGGGCATTGAGGCAACACCAAGAAGATGGAGTGGGCATCGTGTTCGTGTCGGGCTCGCTTACGGAGATTCTCCGACCGTTGGCCGAATACCTGGGCGTGAGCGATGTGCTGGCAACCCGCCTTGAATTAGAAGCAGGCCGCTACACGGGGAGGCTGGCAGCTCCACAGACAATCGGTACTGGGAAATGGAAGGCGGCCAATCAGCTGATGCTGGAACGGGGAGCCAAGCCTGGCGATTGCTATGCCTACGGTGACCATCTTTCCGATCTTTCCCTTCTGGAGAGTGTTGGCCATCCACGGGTGGTCGCTGTCGATCCTGCTCTGGTCGAGATAGCCAGACTGCGGGCATGGCCGTTAATGCATGCGGCTTCTGATCGGCAAGGGGGCTGATATGTTCTTCCACTCGTTTATTTTCGGCCGCCTGGCCGTTCTCGTGGGTTTGGCCTCTTGGCTGAGTATCGCTGTGATCAATAACCTGTTCGATCCCGATACCAACATCCTGCACTTGGGCAACACCCTTTCCATGGCCTTGCTCAAGGAAGAGCAGGTGCTCGGCGGCGCTCTTCTATCGAGAGCGTGGCCGATCGAGTGGGCAGAGCCGTTGCTGATGGTCGTCGCGACCAGTCAGATGCTCATCGCGGTTTTTCTATGGGTTGCTGCGCTCGGGTATGTGCGGGCTTGGCGGCGACGTAGCCTTTCGAGTCTCGATCAGGCGCGCAACTTGGCATTGATCGCACTGACTTGCTTTCTCCTGCTTTGGCTTTTCTTCATCTGCGGTGGGCTGTGGTTCGGCTATTGGCTCAAACAAGGGGCCATACAGTCGGTACACATGACACTGATTCTCATAAGTCTCGGTGCCCTCCTGTGGGTGCAGAGCGAGCCTGCTCGCCTCTGCCACGAGCTTTCAAAGAAAGGCAGCCACGAGAACAACTAAATAGAAGGAGCTCCAACATGAACCAATGGAACCGTTGGGTATTCACCGCTTTCCTGACGACCCTGGTGGCGGCCAATTCCTTTGCTTCCGAGTCAGTGTCCAAGGAGATAAACGCAATGAAGTCCGATACGGATTCGATTTCCATCCCCAACTCGCATGCATACGTTTCTGCTCGCGAGGTCACCATGGATGGTGAGCGGGTTGTATTGACTCGTTATCAGCGCATGGATGGACGCAATGCCGAGTTGGGCGGCGAGCATTTCAGCACTGTTGTATCCGAGACCGGTGAGCTTAAGGGCTTCGCCAACATTTCTCTGGATTTGGCAGGAAAGCCCTTGCCCTCTCGTGAGCGTTCGGAGCAGGTGGCGCGTGATTTTCTGCAGCGATCCGCCCCTGACCTGCTCGCCCGGATGAAGATCAGTTGGATAGATCCTCACGATGAGGCCATCGAGGTAGTTCGCGACGGCCAAAAGAAGACGGTCACGTTGACCGGAATGAAGGTGAAGGCCCGCAACCTGGCCGATGGTCGCTGGTTCTGGATCATCGTCGGCAGCGACGAGAAGCCGATGATCTTCGAGCGCGACATCGTGTGGATCACTTTTCCTGGAAAAAGGAAGACCGAGAAGTGGCTGCACGATAGCTGGCTGGCAGAGCAAACCGCTAACAGCAAGGGATAAGGCATCGAACGGAGTTCCCCCCTTTTTCGGTGCACCAACAGCTCAAGGAGTAATTCATGCGCTCGATCCGTTCGCACTCCGGGAGGTTCGCGCTCCTGGCGTTCCTGGTCACTCTGGTTGCCTGCGAGGCTAAGCAACAGGATGTGTCGCTTGAGCTCCCGGTGGTCGGTGTTGCTGAGGTAGTCACAAGAAAGGTCGACGACTGGGAGGAGTTTTCGGGGCGCCTCGAAGCCCCGGAGGTGGTTGAGCTGCGTCCACGAGTGTCTGGTCCTGTCGTGGACGTTTTGTTCCGGGATGGCGCTACCGTCAGGAAAGGCGAGGTGCTGTTCCGTATCGACCCTCGCCCGTTCGAAGTCGAGGTCCAGCGTCTCGAGGCGCGTCTCCGTCAAGCCGTTGCCATACGTACGCGTACCGAAGGCGAGGCTCGGCGTGGTGATCGTCTCAAGGCGAGGAGTGCCATGTCGACCGAGCTGGCCGAGGCTCGCCGAGCGGCTGCCGAGGAGGCTGGGGCGGAGGTGGCAGCGATTCAGGCCCAGGTCGAGGCGGCTCGTCTCAACTTGGGGTACACACGCATCACAGCCCCTATCGATGGGCGCCTCAGTACTGCGAACGTGACGGTCGGCAACCTTGTGAGTGCCGACTCCACCCTTCTCACGACGCTACTCGGAACCAGGAATCTTCATGCCTATTTCGATATGGACGAAGGCACCTATCTCAGGCTTTCCAGTGAACTGCTCAATGCAGGGGAGCCCGCTCTTGTGCATGTCGAGCTGACTGGAAGAGCGGGAGAAGCGCATAGGGGGCATTTGGACTTTATCGACAATCAGGTGAGCCCTCTGACAGGAACTCTCAGGGCCCGTGCAGTCCTCGACAATGCGGCAGGAACGCTGATTCCGGGACTGTATGTGCGGCTGAAGTTGCAGGGGCTCGCATCCTATGAGGCAGCCATGATCAGGGATGAAGCCATTGGTGTCGATCTGGGCAAGCGCTATGTGCTGGTTCTGGGAGGGGACGGGGTCCTGAGCTACCGAGAGGTCGAACTGGGGCCCAAGCAGGAAGGGCTACGTATCGTACGTAGTGGCCTCAAGGGGGGGGATGTAGTCGTGGTCAGTGGACTGCAGCGTGCCAGACCCGGTGCGAAAGTCTCGCCCCGGACGATGATGATGGTGATCGATGACGTTCCAACGAGTGCCGAGATACGAGAACCGTCCGACTCGACCCGAACTGTTGCACAGGGCGTTGCTCAGGATGAGCGCACTGACAATGTGACGCTCATGTCTGCCTCGGAGAACTAGCAAGATGGCGTTCTCTCGCTTTTTCATTGGTCGGCCCATCTTCGCCGCTGTCTTGTCGATCCTCATGCTGATCGCCGGAGCCCTTTCGCTTTTCCAGTTGCCGGTCAGCGAGTACCCGGAGGTTGTTCCGCCCACTGTCGTGGTGCGCGCACAGTTTCCAGGTGCCAGTCCTGAAACTCTGGGAGCAACGGTGGCGTCACCCTTGGAGCAGGCACTGTCCGGTGTCAGGGGCATGCTGTACATGAGCTCTCAGTCGACAGCAGACGGGGTCATGACCTTGACGCTGACTTTCGCCCTAGGTACGGATCTCGATAGCGCGCTGGTTCAGGTTCAAAGTCGAGTCAGCCGTGCCTCGTCCCAGTTGCCCGTCGATGTCCAACGCCTCGGGATTACGGTCGACAAGACCTCGCCTGCGTTGGCCCAGGTGATTCATCTCTATTCCCCGTCGGGACAGTACGATCCGGTCTACCTCTCCAACTACATGACGATCCACATCATCGATGAGCTGTTCAAGATCGAGGGTGTAAGCGACATACGCCTGTTGGGCATGGGCGATTATTCGCTACGGGTCTGGCTGGACCCGGACAAGGTCGCGTCCTACGGACTCGGTTCGATGGATGTCGTTCAGGCGATACGTGACCAGAACCGGGAAGTTGCCATCGGTGCGCTTGGTGCTCCTCCTGCGGCGGATGGCTCGGCATTCCAACTGCAGATACGTTCGCAGGGTCGCCTGGTGACAGAGGATGAGTTTGAGCGCATCGTCATCCGTTCCGCCGGCTCTGGGAATGTGGTTCACCTCAGGGATGTCGCTCGCATTGAACTCGGGGCGAACCAGTATTCACTGAGTGCGCATCTGGATGGCCAGCCATCGGCAGCTTTACAAGTTTTCCAGGAGGCCGACGCCAACTCGATCGAACTCTCGGACAAGCTCCGTAACCGCATGGACGAACTGGCCGAAGCGTTCCCTCCGGGCATCAAGCATTCCATTGGGTACGATCCGACAGTTTTCGTTCGAGGCTCGATAAAGGCTGTAGTCCTGACCCTGCTGGAAGCACTGGTACTGGTGGTGCTGGTGGTGGTGCTCTTCCTGCAGAACTGGCGTGCGTCCATCATCCCGCTGGCTGCCGTGCCCGTTTCGCTGATCGGCACCTTCGCCGTGATGCAATTGCTTGGTTTCTCGATAAACGCGCTTTCACTGTTCGGCCTGGTGCTGGCGATTGGCATCGTCGTCGACGATGCGATCGTTGTCGTGGAAAACGTTGAACGTAACATCGCACTGGGCCTGGAGCCGAAGGCAGCCACCCAACGGGCGATGGAGGAGGTCATTGGCCCCATCATTGCGACCTCCCTGGTGCTGTGCGCGGTCTTCATTCCGACGGCTTTCATTTCCGGACTCACGGGGCAGTTCTACAAGCAGTTCGCCTTGACTATCGCTATCTCGACGGTCATCTCCGCGATCAATTCCCTGACATTGTCTCCCGCATTGGCCGCGATGTTGCTCAAGCCGCCTTCCGAGGGGCGCGATCCGCTGAGCCGGGGGATTTATCGTGCCTTTGGCGGATGGCTCTTCCGCCCCTTCAACCGTTTTTTCCAGCATGCAAGTGATGCTTACGTGAGCGGTATGGCACGGGTTCTTCGAGGAGGAAGCCTCGCACTGCTCCTGTACGTCGTGCTTGTCGGCCTTGGCTATCTGGGGTTCGAGCGGATTCCAATGGGGTTCATTCCCCAGCAGGACAAGCAGTATCTGGTCGCTTTCGCGCAACTTCCGGAGGGGGCGAGCCTGGAGCGCACGGAGCGGGTGATCCTGAAAATGTCCGAACTTGCCCTGGAACAACCCGGTGTGGCCAATACGGTGAGCTTCAGCGGCCTATCGATAAACGGCTTCGTCAACAGCTCTAGCGCAGGGTTGATGTTCATCCCGCTGAAATCCTTCGCTGAGCGTGGCGGCGACCTCTCCGATGTCTCCATCGCCCGATCCCTCAATGCGCGCTACGGGGACATCGAGGATGCGTTCGTCCTTGTGGTGCCTCCCCCTCCAGTGGAGAGCCTGGGGACCATAGGCGGGTTCAAGGTCCAGATCGAGGATCGGGCTGGCCTCGGACATGAGGCGCTTTATCGGCAGACACAGAGGCTTCTGGATAAGGCCCGACAGCTACCGGAACTGGAGGGCATGTTCTCCAGCTACCAGATCAGCGCACCGCAGATCGACGTCGTAGTTGATCGGGACAAGGCACGGACCCACGGTGTCGCGATAAGCGAGGTCTTCGACACGTTGCAGATCTACATGGGATCGGTCTACGCCAACGACTTCAACCGATTTGGCCGCACCTATCAGGTGCATGTGCAAGCGGAGCAAGGCTTCAGGGGAGAGCCAGGGCAGATCGGCCTCCTCAAGGTTCGCAATGAGCAGGGGGTGCTGGTCCCGCTTGCCTCTTTCGTCGATGTTCGGCTCGCAGCAGGACCCGACCGGGTGATGCATTACAACGGTTTTCTTTCGGCCGAGATCACAGGGGGCCCCGCCGCGGGCTACAGCACCGGCCAGGCGCAGGCTGCTTTCGAGGCGTTGCT
Organism: Pseudomonas sp. 57B-090624; assembly: GCF_003234055.1. Classification (NCBI taxonomy): domain Bacteria; kingdom Pseudomonadati; phylum Pseudomonadota; class Gammaproteobacteria; order Pseudomonadales; family Pseudomonadaceae; genus Pseudomonas; species Pseudomonas sp. 57B-090624. Next base: position 9,145 of record NZ_QKRU01000095.1, on the reverse strand, counting down.
GAAGACGGAGCTGGAGCAGGGCATGGCGTACGAGTGGACTGAGTTGACCTACCAGCAGATTCTCGCCGGCACCTCTACGAACCTGGTCTACCCACTGTGCGTTCTACTGGTCTTTCTCGTGCTGGCGGCCCTGTATGAGAGCTGGAGCCTGCCGTTGGCTGTCATTCTGATCGTGCCGATGACGCTGTTCTCGGCATTGGCGGGCGTTGTGGTCAGTGGTGGGGACAACAACATCTTCACGCAGATCGGTCTTATCGTACTGGTGGGGCTGGCCTGCAAGAACGCGATCCTCCTCATCGAGTTCGCCCGGGCCAGGCAGGCGTGTGGCGTGAACCGGCTAGAAGCGGTCCTGGAGGCCTGTCGCATGCGCCTTCGTCCAATCCTGATGACATCGTTCGCCTTCGTCATGGGGGTTGTTCCCCTTGTCCTGGCCACCGGTGCTGGAGCTGAAATGCGCAGGGCAATGGGGGTCACGGTCTTTTCCGGGATGCTTGGGGTCACTTTTTTCGGCCTCCTGTTCACCCCCCTTTTCTACTTACTGCTTCGCCGTACCGTAGAGGGGAGAAACCCACGCCCGCAAATCGCACAACCCGCCCCTGGCGGTACTTTCGACAAAGGAGTTGCCGAATGAATGGACTGATGCTCACTTGCCTGCTAGCAGGAATGAGCCTGCCGGCGCTTGTCAATGCGGCCACGGATCTTGCAAACAACGGAGAGTCCATCGAGACGCTGAGCCGAGCGAACTACGCCACGTTACCCGCCCCCGCAGGGCCTTACTCCGTTTCGGTAAGGCACGATCGGACGCTCTACCTTTCCGGAATGACGGCGTTTGGTACGCCGGCCCAGGGTGGGCCAATGGCGGAACAGGCGGAAGCAATCTTCGACCAGTTGGAGCGAGTCACGGAAGCCGAGGGAATTGGCATGAAGGAGCTGATCAAGATCACGATCTACGTGACGTCCCTGGAGGATGTTGCCGCTTTGCGAGACGTGTTGAGCCGTCGTTATGGAGATTCCCGTCCTGCAAGTTCCCTTGTGCGTGTCGCGGGGCTTTTCTCCTCTGAAGTCGGCATAGAGATCGAGGCCATCTTCGCTCTGCCCGGATAGCTTCCGACCCCGCACAGCCATTGCTTGGTTTCGGGGCTTTGACGATGAGATGCGGTAGCTCGGCCGGGGCTCAGCTTCACGGCCCACTGCCCCCCGACCTGCTAGCCGCCTCACCGCGCCGGGGGGCAGCTTTCCAGCAAGAAATTCCCCCGCACGGGTTGCTCGGTACCGTCGAGCATCGGCACCTGGGAGTCGTCCTTGAGGTTGACCCCGGAGAGCTGGCGGCGGCTGGCTTCGCGCATCAGGTAGAGGAGGCGGTGGGCGGCCAGGCCGTAGGAGAGGCCTTCCAGGCGGACGTTGGAGATGCAGTTGCGGCTGGCGTCGGTGAGGCCGACGCGGGGCGCCCAGGTGAAGTACAGGCCGAGGCTGTCGGGGGAGCTGAGGCCGGGGCGTTCGCCGATGAGGATCACCACCATCTTCGCCTTGAGCAATTGGGCCACTTCATCCGCCACCGCCACGCGGCCCTGTTCCACCAGGGCGATGGGGGCCGTGCGCCAGCCATCTTCCGCCGCCTGTTCCTCGAAACGCTGGAGGAAGGGCAGGGCGTGGCGTTGCACGGCGAGGGACGACAAGCCGTCGGCGATCACCAGCGCCAGGTCGTAGCCGTCGGGATTGGCCTCGGCATGCTGGCGCAGGCGCTGGGCCGAGTCCTCGTCCAGGCGCCGCCCCAGGTCGGGGCGTTGCAGGTAGGTGTGGCGGTCGCTGGCGGCGCTGTGCAGCAGCAGGCTGTCGCGGCCGCGCTCGGCCAGTTCGGCGGCCAGGGCGGCGCGGTCGAAGGGCAGGTGCACGGCGTCGCGGGCCTGGGCGTGGGCGAACTGGAAGTCCAGCTGGGCCTCGGTGGGCAGGCTGGTGCCGGCGCGGCCGAGGGCGATGCGCGCTGGGGTGAGGCGGCGCAGTTCGCGCCAGGGGTTGTCGAGGGCGGGGCGCTTGTCGTCGGTCATCGAGGGCTCCTCAGCTGAGCTGCGCCAGGGCCTGGCGGAAGGCGGGCGGCAGTTGCTCGCCCAGGCGCACATGGCCGTCCCGCTGGTTGGCGATGCCCATGCGTTCCAGCCAGGCCTCGAACTCGGGCGCGGGCTTGAGGCCCAGGCTCTGGCGGGCGTAGAGGGCGTCGTGGAAGGAGGTGGTCTGGTAGTTGAGCATCACGTCGTCGGAGCCGGGGATGCCCATGATGAAGTTGATGCCGGCGACGCCGAGCAGGGTCAGCAGCATGTCCATGTCGTCCTGGTCGGCCTCGGCGTGGTTGGTGTAGCAGATGTCGCAACCCATGGGCACGCCGAGGAGCTTGCCGCAGAAGTGGTCCTCCAGCCCGGCGCGGATGATCTGCTTGCCGTTGTAGAGGTACTCCGGGCCGATGAAGCCGACCACGGTGTTGACCAGGAAGGGGTCGAAGTGGCGCGCCACGGCATAGGCGCGTGCTTCGCAGGTCTGCTGGTCGACGCCGTGGTGGGCGTTGGCCGAGAGCGCGCTGCCCTGGCCGGTCTCGAAGTACATGAGGTTGTTGCCCAGGCTGCCGCGTTTCAGCGAGAGGCCGGCTTCGTAGCCCTCGCGGAGGATCTCCAGGCTGATGCCGAAGCTGGCGTTGGCCGCCTCGGTGCCGGCGATGGACTGGAATACCAGATCCAGCGGTACGCCACGGTTGATGGCTTCGATCGAAGTGGTGACGTGGGTGAGCACGCAGGCCTGGGTGGGGATTTCGTAGCGCTGGATGATGGCGTCGAGCATCTCCAGCATCGCGCAGATGGACGACAGGCTGTCGGTGGCCGGGTTGATGCCGAGCATGGCGTCGCCGTTGCCGTAGAGCAGGCCGTCGAGGATGCTCGCGGCGATGCCGGCGGGCTCGTCGGTGGGGTGGTTGGGCTGCAGCCGCGTGGACATGCGCCCGCGCAGGCCCATGGTGTTGCGGAAGCGGGTGACGACGCGGATCTTCTGCGCCACCAGCACCAGGTCCTGCACGCGCATGATCTTCGACACCGCAGCGGCCATCTCCGGCGTCAGCCCGGGCGCCAGGGCGCGCAGCGAGGTCTCGTCGGCCATATCGCCGAGCAGCCAGTCGCGCAGCCCGCCGACGGTGAGGTGGCTGACCGGGGCGAAGGCGGCGCGGTCGTGGCCGTCGATGATCAGGCGGGTGACTTCGTCGTCTTCGTAGGGGATCAGCGCCTCGTCGAGGAAGTGCTTGAGCGGGATGTCGGCCAGGGCCATCTGCGCGGCCACGCGCTCGCCGTCGCTGCTGGCGGCGACGCCGGCGAGGAAGTCGCCGGAACGTGCCGGGCTGGCCTTGGCCATGACGTCCTTGAGGCTGTCGAAGCGCCAGGTCTGGCCGCCGACGCTATGGGAAAAAACTGCCATGTCGATCGTCCTGTCTGGGCCGGCCCCGCCGTCGCGGCGGGGCCGGCCTGGGGGGCTCAGATGCGGGTCAGCATCGCGTCGGCGGGGGCGCTGGCGCGGTGGTGGGCGGTGAACTGGAACCAGACGAAGCCCGCGGCCATGATGCCGAGGAAGATCAGCCCGATCAGGGTGTTGAACCAGGCCATGGCCACCAGGCAGACCACCGCCAGAATCAGCGCAATGGCCGGCACCACCGGGTAGCCCGGGGCGCGGAAGGTGCGCTCCAGGTTCGGTTCGCTGGCGCGCAGCTTGAACAGCGCGAGCATGCTGATGATGTACATGACGATGGCGCCGAACACGCTCATGGTGATCATCGCGGCGGTCAGGCTCATGCCCTGCAGGTTGATCAGGCCGTCGCTGTAGATGGCGGCGATGCCGATCACGCCGCCGGCGACGATGGCGCGGTGCGGGGTCTGGAAGCGCGACAGCTTGGCCAGGCCGCGGGGCAGGTAGCCGGCGCGGGCGAGGGCGAAGAACTGCCGCGAGTAGCCGAGGATGATGCCGTGGAAGCTGGCCACCAGGCCGAACAGGCCGATCCACACCAGCATGTGCATCCAGCCGGAGTTCTCGCCGACCACGGCCTTCATGGCCTGGGGCAGCGGGTCGTTGATCCCCGACAGCTGGCGCCAGTCGCCGACGCCGCCGGCCATGATCATCACGCCGATGGCGAGGAACACCAGGGTGAGGATGCCGGCCACGTAGGCGCGCGGGATGGTGCGTTTCGGGTCCTTGGCTTCCTCGGCGGCCATGGCTGCGCCCTCGATGGCGAGGAAGAACCAGATGGCGAAGGGGATGGCGGCGAAGATGCCGGAGATCGAGGCGCTGCTGAAGGTATCCGAGCCGGCCCAGCCGTTGAGCACGAAGTTGCTGAAGCTGAAGCCGGGTGCCACCACGCCCATGAACACCAGCAGCTCCGCCACGGCGAGCACGGTGACCACCAGCTCGAAGGTGGCGGCGATGCTGACGCCGAGGATGTTCAGGGTCATGAACACGAAGTAGGCACCGACCGCCGCGTGCTTGGGATCGAGTTCGGGGAACTGCACGTTGAGGTAGGCGCCGATGGCCATGGCGATGGCCGGGGGGGCGAAGACGAACTCGATCAGCGTGGCGATGCCGGCGATCAGGCCGCCGCGTTCGCCGAAGGCACGGCTGCTGTAGGCGAAGGGGCCGCCGGCGTGGGGGATGGCGGTGGTCAGCTCGGTGAAGCTGAAGATGAAGCAGGTGTACATGGTCGCCACCAGCAGCGTGGTGACCAGGAAACCGAGGGTGCCGGCGGCGCCCCAGCCGTAGCTCCAGCCGAAGTATTCGCCGGAAATCACCAGGCCGACGGCGATGCCCCAGAGGTGCAGGGTGCCGAGGGTGGGTTTGAGTTGGTTAGTGGTTGTCATGCGCGTCTCCGAAGGTTGCCTTGAGGGAAATGGGGCGACGGAACGGAGCGGCGGGAGGCGGCGCGTGGCCCGAGCGGGCACGGACCACCGACTGCGGGCAGCAGCGAGGCGTGATGCACATGGTGTTCACCGTTTCTTGTTGTTGTAGTCGGATGGAGCCGGGGTGGAGCGGAGCGGGCGCCGCCTGACTGGCGCCCGTTCCCGGTTTTACAAGGGGCCTCTCCTGGCCATGCGGGGTTCGCAGCTGGCCAGGGGAGCTTTCCTCAGAAGAAGCCCAGGGGGTTGATGTCGTAGCTCACCAGCAGGTTCTTGGTCTGCTGGTAGTGGTCGAGCATCATCTTGTGGGTCTCGCGGCCGACGCCGGACTTCTTGTAGCCACCGAAGGCGGCGTGGGCCGGGTACAGGTGGTAGCAGTTGGTCCACACGCGGCCGGCCTTGATGCCACGGCCCATGCGGTAGGCGCGGTTGATGTCGCGGGTCCACAGGCCGGCGCCGAGGCCGAACTCGGTGTCGTTGGCAATCGCCAGGGCCTCCGCCTCGTCCTTGAAGGTGGTGACGCCCACCACCGGGCCGAAGATCTCTTCCTGGAACACGCGCATCTTGTTGTTGCCCTTGAGCAGCGTCGGCTGGATGTAGTAGCCGGTCGCCAGGTTGCCTTCGAGCTTCTCGACGCCGCCGCCGGTGAGCACTTCCGCCCCTTCCTGCTGGGCGATCTCGAGGTAGCTGAGGATCTTGTCGTACTGCTGCTCGGAGGCCTGGGCGCCGACCATGGTGTCGGTGTCCAGCGGGTCCCCACGCTTGATGGCCTTCACTTTCTTCATCACCTCGGCCATGAACGCCGGGTAGATGGATTCCTGCACCAGGGCGCGGGACGGGCAGGTGCACACCTCGCCCTGGTTGAAGAAGGCCAGCACCAGGCCCTCGGCGGCCTTCTCGATGAAGGCCGGCTCGGCCTGCATGATGTCCTCGAAGTAGATGTTCGGGCTCTTGCCGCCCAGTTCCACGGTGGAGGGGATGATGTTGGCGGCGGCGCACTTGAGGATGTGCGAGCCCACCGGGGTGGAGCCGGTGAAGGCGATCTTGGCGATGCGCTTGCTGGTGGCCAGCGCTTCGCCCGCTTCCTTGCCGAAACCCTGCACCACGTTGAGCACGCCGGCCGGCAGCAGGTCGCCGATCAGCTCCATCAGCACGCTGATGCCCAGCGGGGTCTGCTCGGCGGGCTTGAGCACCACGCAGTTGCCGGCGGCCAGGGCCGGGGCCAGCTTCCAGGCGGCCATCAGCAGCGGGAAATTCCACGGGATGATCTGCCCGACCACGCCCAGCGGCTCGTGGATGTGATAGGCGACGGTGTTCTCGTTGATCTCGGCGGCGCCGCCTTCCTGGGCACGGATGCAGCCGGCGAAATAGCGGAAGTGGTCGGCGGCCAGGGGGATGTCGGCGTTCAGTGTCTCGCGCACGGCCTTGCCGTTGTCCCAGGTCTCGGTGACGGCGAGCAGTTCCAGGTTGGCTTCGATGCGGTCGGCGATCTTCAGCAGGATCAGCGAGCGCTCCTGCACCGAGGTCTTGCCCCAGGCATCGGCGGCGGCGTGGGCGGCGTCCAGCGCCTTGTCGATGTCGGCGGCGTCGGAGCGGGGGAATTCGGCGATGGGCTGGCCGTTCACCGGCGAGGTGTTGGTGAAGTACTGGCCATTGACCGGCGGGACGAACTCGCCACCGATGTAGTTGCCGTAGCGGGCCTTGAAGGAAACGATGGCGCCGGGGGTTCCGGGTTGTGCGTAACGCATGGTCTATCTCCTGGCTCTTGTGCTTATTGGGGAGTTGGCGCCGAAGCGCTTTGATCAGCATAGAGCAAGGGCCGGGCCAGGCCGGTGGAAGCCGCGTGGGACAAGGCTCCCGGCGTCGTGGGCAGCGGCTGGCCGGAGGGCGCTGTCGCATGCCTGGTACGGGGTGGGTGACAGTCTGTCACGCATCCGGTACAGCCATTGACCGGTGGGTCATCCGGCGATTGCAAAGCCGCCTGCGCTGGTGGATGCTGCGGCGATGCGAGTGCCCACCAGGGCACGGGCTGCCTCCCGCAAGCCCGCAATGGAGAACGACAAGAATGCACGACCACCTGAGCCGCCACGCTCGGCAAGTGCTGACCGTGGCGCAAGGCAAGGCCCAGTCCAGCGGGCCCGCCGCCGATCCTTCCATCGCTCGCTCCTGGCTGCGTTGCCTGGAGGACTACCACCTCGACCCGGCCCTGCCCATGGCGCCGACCGTGCTGGAGCATGCGCGCATGCTCGAATGCCGCGAAGGCATGCAGCAGGTGCTGGAGATCGCCAGTGGCGAGATGAGCAGCCTCTATCACCAGCTCTCCGGTGCCGGCCATGCGGTGCTGCTCACCGACGCCCGGGGTGTGATCCTCAACTGCGTGACCGCCGCTGCCGAGCGCCAGGCCTTCGAGCGTGCCGGCCTGTGGCTGGGCGCCGACTGGAGCGAAGCCCGCGAGGGCACCAATGGCATCGGCACCTGCGTGGTCGAGCGCCAGGCGCTGACCATCCACCAGGACGAGCATTTCCGCAGCCGCCACACCGGCCTCACCTGCTCCGCCAGCCCGGTGTTCGACCCGCAGGGCGACCTGCTGGCGGTGCTCGACGTGTCCTCCGCGCGCCACGCCGTCTCGCGGCAGAGCCAGTTCCACACCATGGCGCTGGTCAACCTCTCGGCGAAGATGATCGAGAGCTGCTACTTCCTGCGTCGCTTCGAGGGCGAATGGCTGCTGCGCTTCCACCTCCAGGCCGAGTACGTCGGGCTGTTCAGCGAGGGATTGATGGCCTTCGATGGCGAAGGGCGCATCCGCGCTGTGAACCAGAGCGCCATCAACCTGCTCGACAGCTCCCGCGAGCGCCTGCTGGGGCAGAGCGTGGAAGCCTTCTTCGACTGCCGCCTGGACGACCTGCTCGGCCGTGCCCAGGTGCAGCCCGCCGCCAGCTGGCCGCTGCGTGCACGCAATGGCCGCGCGCTGCATGCCGTGCTGCGTGGCCAGCCCCGCGTGTTGCCGCAGGTGGTGCCGCCCCGGGCCAAGCCCGCCGTGCCTGGCCTTTGCCTGGGCGACCCGGCGCTGGCCGCCGACTTCCGTCGTGCACTCAAGGTGTACGAGCGCGATGTGCCGCTGCTGGTCAATGGCGAGACCGGCTCCGGCAAGGAGGCCTTCGCCAAGGCCGTGCACCTGGCCAGCTCACGCGCCGAGCGGCCCTTCGTCGCGCTCAACTGCGCGGCCATCCCCGAATCCCTGATCGAGAGCGAGCTGTTCGGCTACCGCGGCGGCAGCTTCACCGGTGCGCGCAAGGAAGGCATGCGCGGCAAGCTGCAGCAGGCCGACGGCGGCACCCTGTTCCTCGATGAAATCGGCGACATGCCCCTGGCCCTGCAAACCCGGCTGCTGCGCGTGCTGGAGGAGCGCCAGGTGGTGCCCATCGGCGGCGAGGCCCAGGCCGTGGACGTGCGCATCATCAGCGCCACCCACCGCGAGCTGGGCGCTCGCGTGGCCGATGGCAGCTTCCGCGAAGACCTCTATTACCGCCTCAATGGCCTGGTGATCGACCTGCCGCCCCTGCGCGAGCGCAGCGACCGCCCCGAACTGCTCGACCACCTGCTGAGCGAAGAAGCGCGTGGGCAGGCCATCCGCCTGGAGCAGGACGCCCGCCAGGCGCTGCTCGACTACGCCTGGCCCGGCAACGTGCGCCAGTTGCGCAACGTGCTGCGCACCCTGGCGGCACTGTGCGAGGACGGCCGCATCCGCCTTGGCGACCTGCCGTCCGACCTGCGCCGTGCGGCGGCACCGCCCCCCATCACCGATTGCGTGGCGCACCCGCTGGAGGACGCCGAGCGCAGCGCCCTGCTCGCCGCCCTGGAAAGCCAGCGCTGGCACATGACCCGCACCGCCGAGCAGCTCGGCATCAGCCGCAACACCCTGTACCGCAAGCTGCGCAAGCACTCGATCGAGACGCGCAGCCTGTAGCCGGGCTCGGATGCAGCCCGGGCTTCAGCCCGGGAATCTTCGTCGGGTTCAGGCCTGTTGATGATGGGTTTCGCTGCGCTCTACGCCATCCTACGGTTCGTGCCTTGCGCTTGGCGCAGGCACCGAGCTGACCGGGGAGTAGATACCGTCTTGATTCCTAGTGAGCAAGGGCCAGTTTTGCGTCAAATGGCTGGCCCGATTTCAAGACGCCATAGGCGATGTTCAGCAGCTTGCGCATCGCTGCGCAGACGATCTGCTTGCCAGT
>NZ_QKRU01000094.1:0-23217 GCF_003234055.1 Pseudomonas sp. 57B-090624 | reverse complement strand
GATCACGTACTGGCCGCTGCCGACGGCGCCGTTGGGGCGGCCGTGGACCTGGTAGCGGCGGTCGGTGAGGTTGTTGACGAAGCCGGTGACGCTGATCTTCTCGTCATGGTTGAACCAGGTCAGGCGGGCGTTGGCCAGGGTGTAGTGGGGCTGGCTGAGGGTGCTGTCGACGCTGCTCTGGCGGTCGGCCAGGAAGTATTCCTTGCCGCGGTAGCTGACGTCGCCGCCGGCCACCAGCTTGCCGCCGATCTCCAGGGGGATGGTGTAGTCGGCGCCCAGGGAGATGACCTGCTCGGGCGAACGCACGAAGCGGTTGCCGCTGTAGTCGGCGGTGACGACGCCGGTGTTGGGGTTGACGTTCTTGAAGTCGGTGTACTCGGTGTCCAGGTGGGAGAGGGCGGCACGCAGGTGGAGGAACTCGGTGGCCTGGGCCTCGATCTCCAGTTCCGCGCCCTTGACCTCGCCGGCGGCGCCGTTGGTCAGGGCGGTGGTGAGGATGCCGTTGTTGACCGTGAGCAGGTTCACCTGGATGTCGCTGTAGTCGTAGTAGAAGACGTTGGCGTTGGCGGTGAGGCGGCCGTCCAGCCACTCCGACTTCAGCCCCAGTTCGTAGGCATCCAGTTCTTCCGGGTCCACCGTGGTGAGGCCCGAGAGGCCGCCGGACAAGCCGGTGTTGAAGCCGCCGGAACGGAAGCCGTGGGCGTAGCGGAAGAACACCCGCAGGTTGTCGTTGATGCGGTATTCCGGGGTCAGGTCGTAGGTCCAGGCGTCCCAGGTCTTGTCCTTCTCGCTGGTGCCGTTGTTGTCGGCGCCGGCGATGGGGGCACCGCTGGCCAGGCGCTGGGTGAGGGTCAGGTCGATGTCCTTCTTCTCCTGGGTCCAGCGCAGGCCGCCGGTCACGCTGAACTTCTCGGTGAAGTCGTAGGTGAGGTTGCCGAACAGCGCGACGCTGTCGGTCTTGTGGGTGTAGGCCAGGTCGCGGTACACGGTGCCGGTCTGGTTGCTGCCGGTGCCGTTCGGGGTGGTACCCGGGCGCACGTAGCGCAGGGCGTCGCTGTCGAGCTTCTCGTGGAAGTAGTGGGCACCGGCCAGCCAGCGCAGGGCATCTTCCTGGGGCGAGGCGAGGCGGAATTCCTGGCTGTACTGCGTGTACTCGTTGTCCACGTCGCTGACGCCGTTGACCTCGTAGGGGGTGTAGTCGGCGTCGGTGAGGGCCTGGTTGCGGATGCTGTCGTAGGCGCTGATGGAGGTGAGCTTGTAGCCGCCCAGGTCCCAGTTGAAGGTCAGCGAGGTGCCGTCGTGGTCGAGCTTGTAGTCCTCGTCGACGTTGAGCTGGATCTTGCTGCCATGGGGGCGCACGTAGCCGACGTTGTAGTAGCGGCCCACCGGCAGCGAGCCGTTGCTGCCGTCGCCCTTGTGCTCGCGGCTGTGGATCTTCCACAGGGCTTCCAGGTCCGGGGTCAGCTGGGCGAGGAACTGCAGGCGCACGGCCTTCTTGTTCACGTCGCCGTAGGTGTGGTCGTTGGTGAGGTTCTTGGTGAAGCCGTCGCGCTCCTCGGAGTAGACCGCCACCCGCGCCGCCAGGCGCTCGTCCACCAGGGCGCCGCCGATGGCGCCGTTGAGGATGCGCTCGTTCTTGCTGCCGAAGCCGATGGTGCCGTAGCCGTCGGTCTCGAAATCGGGCTTCTTGGAGATGATGTTCACGGCGCCCGCGGTGGTGTTCTTGCCGTACAGGGTGCCCTGCGGGCCGCGCAGGATCTCGATGCGCTCCAGGTCGTAGAGCGGGCCGCCACCGGCGATGGGGGCGTTGAGGTAGACGTCGTCGGCATAGATGCCCACCGGGTAGACCGTCGCGGCGCCGGTGTCGCCGGTGCCCAGGCCGCGGATATACCAGCGCGGACGGCCGTCGCCGTCGGGGTTCTTGGCGGCGGCGTTGGGCACGAAGGTGGTGATGTCGCCGATGGCGCGCACGCCGTCGGCGGTGATGTTGGTGCCGTTCACCGCCGAGACGGTGGTGGGCGTTTCCTGCAGGGTTTCCTCGCGGTGCTGGGCGGTGACGGTGACCGTCTTCAGCGCGGTGGTGGGCTGCGCCTTGTTGGTGTCTTCGGCCTTCTTCGCATCGGTCCGTTCGGCAGCGACCAGCGCACCGCTGGCGGTCAGCAACAGGGCCAGCCATATGCCCCGGGTAATCGGATTGGGTGTGTGCATGTTCTCTCCCCTTTTATATGTAAGGCACGGGTCGCCAAGTGGGCGTTCGCAAGGCGTGCCATGAATAAGCAAATGGGGAGGAGCAGGAGTCGTGCCAGCCTTTGGGTGGGCATGTCTGTTATTTTCTTAAATTCGCAAATGGTTGTTTTAAAAGGAATTTATTATTAATGGCGGCGTGTTTTTGCAACAACTAAGGGCGTGTGGGAGTGGGCCGGATGTGAGGCCGGAAGAGGGGCATTGACGGGTGCGTAATTGGCAGCAGGACGTTGCTGGGAAGTTGCTGCTGGGGAAGCAGCCGCCCGGGCATTGCTGCCCGGGCAACAGGGCTCAGACGGCGACCCGGGAGGTGGAGCCGATGACCTTCTCCAGCACGCTGAAATCGATCCAGTCGCGCACGTCGAAACGCCGGGGGATGAAGTCCCAGCGATGGAGGAAGTCGGTGAAGTCCTGCAGGGCCGCGATCGAGCGTTCGTCGAGGGTGGTACGCAGGCGGCGGTGGGCATCCTCGCCGTAGGCGGTGGCGACCCAGTACTCGCTGGTGTTGAGTTCGCGGGCGAGGAAGCGCCGGGTCTCGTCCGGGTTGGCCCAGGCCCATTGCTCGGTGCGCAGCACGGTGTCGACGATGCGCACCGAGGCATCGAAATGCTCGTGCAGCAGGTGGGTGTCCACCGTCAGGGTCCGCGGCGTGCCGTTGTTGGAGCGGATCAGCGGGTCGGGGTGCGAGCCTGTGTCGACCACCACCTGCAGGCCGAACTCGTTGGCCAGGTGGGCGGCATGGGCGCCCTTGAGGAAGATGGCGTCGATGTCACCCCGCAACAGGCCGATCAGCTCGTTGTTGCGGCGCCGGATGCGGTCCACCCCGAGGCTCACTTCGGCGCCGTACAGGTGGTGCTTCTGCTCGTCGCTGTAGGTGCCGCCGTAGGGGTAGTCCACCAGCTCGACGTCGCGCACGGAGAGACCTTCCAGGTGCAGGGCGTTCTCCAGGCCGCGCAGGGCCTGGGCGCGGGTGAAGTCGATCTGCACGTTGGCCCACTTGGGCAGGCCGAAGCGGCGGTTCTTCAGGTCGCGCACGCTTCTCACGCCGGATTCCGGGGTGGTGAGGATCAGCTGCACCTCGTCGCTCCACGACAGCCCCAGCACGCGGGTCTCCACGCCGCTGGCGTAGGCCCAGATGGCCGGGATGTTGCCGCCGTGGCGTACCGAGTTGCGCAGGTGGTGGTCGTAGTGGGCTTCGCGCACCTCGCGTTCGCTGGATTCGCGCAGCGACTGGATGCTGGTGCCGTAGGGGCGGAAGGCTTCGGCCAGGCGGCCGGACTGCACCGCGATGCCGAGCCCGGTGGGAACCGGGCTGTGGGTGTACCAGAGGGTGTCGAGTGGCTTGCTCATAAGTGGCTCGGTTGAGGTCAGTAGAGCCCGGCCGATCAGCCTGCCAGCGCAGTGGCTGCGCGCAGGGAGTCCAGCGGTCGGGTATCGATCCAGTCACGCACCTCGAACAGCTGCGCTATGAAGCCCCAGCGGTGCAGGAAGGCGGTGAAGTCCTGCAGCGCGGCGATGGCCTGCTCGTCCAGCTCGGTGCGCAGGCGGCGGTGGGCGTCCTCGCCGTAGGCCACCGTCACCCAGTACTCGCTGCTGTTGGTCTCGCGGGCGAGGTAGCGGCGGGTGTCGTCGGGGTGGGCGTGGGCCCATTGCTCGGCGCGCAGCACCGCGTCGAGGATGCCGGCGGCGGCTTGCGGGTGCTGCTCCAGCAGGTGGGCGTCGACGGTCAGGGTACGCGGCGTGCCGTTGTTCGAGCGCACCAGCGGCTCGGGGTGCGAGCCGGTGTCGATCACCGTGCGCAGGCCGAAGTCATGGGCCAGTTGGGCGGCGCTGGCGCCCTTGAGGAAGATGGCATCCACCTCGCCACGCAGCAGGCCGACCAGCTCGGCGTTGCGCCCTTCGGCGCGGCGCGAACTCACCGGGGTGCCGGCCACGGCCTGTACCGGTTCGTCGCTGAAGGTGCCGCCGTAGCGGTAGTCCACGCGCTCCACGTCGGCCACTTCCAGGCCCTCCAGGCGCAGGGCGTTTTCCAGGCCGCGCAGGGCCTGTGCGCGGGTGAAGTCGATCTGCGCGCCGTGCCAGTCGGGCAGGCCGAAGCGGCGGCCCTTGAGGTCCTTGACGCTTCTGATGCCGCTGTCCGGGCGGGTGAGGATCAGTTGCACCTCGTCCGCCCAGGACAGGCCGATGACGCGGGTGTCGCGGCCCTGGGCGCGGGCCCAGATGGCCGGGATGTTGCCGCCGTGACGCACCGAGTTCTGCAGGCTGTGGTCGAAGTGCGATTCGCGCACCGCCTGCTCGCTGGATTCGCGCAGCGACTGGATGCGCGTGCCCTGGCTGGCCAGGGTCTGTTCCAGCCAGCCTTTCTGCACGGCGATGCCGAGCCCGGTGGGGACCGGACAGCGGGTGTACCAGAGGGTTTCGAGTTGGCTCATGGTCGGTCTCCTCAGGCGCTTTGCTTGAGGTCGGCGGCCGGGCTTGCCGCCGAGCGCTGGTGCACCAGCGGCAGCACTTCCTGGCCGATGCGCAGGGCTTCTTCCAGGTGCGGGTTGCCGGCGAGGATGAAGGTGGAGAAGCCGGCGTCGCGGTACTCCACCAGGCGCTCGGCGATGTTCTCGTGGCTGCCCACCAGGCCCACGGTCGGGCCGGGCTTGGCCTTGGCGAAGCCGGCCCAGAGGTTGGGGCCGAGGATCAGGTCGTCGAAGCGGTCGATGTTCTGGTGGTAGGCGGTCTGGCGCGCGCCACCCACGGAGTCCGAGCCGCTGGTGAAGTTCTTCACCAGGGAGCTGGGCTTGCCTTCGAGGCGGTCGAACTGGGCGCGCAGGTCGCGCCAGGCGGCTTCCTCGGTCTCGCGGGCGAAGAGGTCGACGCGCAGGCCGAAGCGCACGCTGCGGCCCTGCTTGTCGGCCAGCTCGCGCACGCGCTCGATGTGCGGCTTGAGCTTGTCCACCGGCTCGGCCCAGTTGAGGTAGACGTCGGCGTGGCGCGCGGCCACCTCCAGCGCGGCGTCGGAGAAACCGGAGAAGTACACCCCGGGCTTGCGCTCGCCATGCAGGCCGGGTGGCAGCGAGCCGTTCTCCAGCTGGTAGATGTCGCCATCGTAGGAGAAGCGCTCGTTCTCCCAGAGCCCCTTGATCACATCCAGGAACTCGCCGGTGCGCTTGTAGCGCAGGTCGTGTTCGAGGAAGTCGCCCTGGGCCCGCTGGCTGGCCGGGTTGCCGCCGGTGATGATGTTCCAGTCCAGCCGGCCATTGCTCAGGTTCTGCAGGATGGCGGCCTGCTGGGCAGCGTAGGCGGGCAGGGTCCAGGTGGCCTGGAAGGCGATGAGGAACTTGATGCGGCGGGTCTCCCGCGCCAGGGCCGAGGCCACCACCCAGGGTTCGGGGCCGGTGGGCAGCAGCGCGCCCTCGAAGCCGGCCAGTTCGGCGGCCTTGGCCACCTGGGCGATGTAGTCGATGTAGCCGAAACCATCGGGCTCGCCGTTGGGCAGGCGGCCGGGGGCGATGTTGCCCGGGCGGTGCGCGTGGCTGCCACGGTTGTGCTTGTCGGTGGACAGCTGCGGTCCGTCGGTGCCCAGCGGCAGGCGCCAGAAGAATTCAGTGCTCATATTCGCTCCTGATGAGGTGGCCGTGGTTCCCGCCGGGGCCGGCGAGCCACGCTGCCAGGTGCGAGTGCAACGGCCATGCCACGGCCCGGCGGCAAGGCTGCGGGCCAGGTGGGGCAAGGCCTGCGGGGAGAGGGCACGAGAGGCCTGGCGGGCGGGGTGCGTCTCCAGCAACACCCTGCCAGCAGCCGGCTGCTGGGGGCGCAACAGAAACGCCGATGGCGGGCCTGCGGGCGGCGAGCCGACCGCCGCCAGGCCTTGCGCATCAAGGGCTTGGTGGAGTCGGCACAAGTCCTGCTCTGCACCGCTACGACCGCGTATCGCGGCGGCAACGGAGCTTCGTTGCGTGACCCCCTTGAAGGACGATCCCATGACCCAGACCAGCAGCACCCTCGGCAGCGCCATCCTTGACCAGGTCGAGCAGGCCAAGCGCGATTTCGCCAAGGCCTTCCGCGTACTCCAGGACACCCGCACCCTGACCGCTACCAACACCCTGCAGGCCTACCTGCGCGTACCCGGGACGGACCTGGTGATCGCCCTGCGCGCACCGTCGCCCTGGGACGACGAGCCGGCCATCCGCGCCTCGGTGGTGAGCTACGACGGCGTCGTCCACCTCGACGAGACCCTGGGCGGCGCCCAGACCCTGAGCGAGAGCCGCGAGGCCGGCAGCGGCAAGCGCTACGCCCAGGTGCTGCGCGAACGCGCCGAGGTGAACGTGGTGATCCACGTGCACACGCCCTACCTGGGTGGCTGGGCCGGTACGCACCGCGTGCTGCCGCTGCGCTACGCCGCCTCGCAACGGGTGACCCTGGCCCGCGAGCTGCCGGTGTACATCGACCGTCGCCAGCCGGAGCCGGCGTTCATCGTCGAGACCATCGAGGCCAACCCGCACACGCCGGGGCTGCTGGAGGCCAACGGCGGGGCGACCTTCTGGGGCACCGGCATCCTCCAGGTGGCCAAGCTGGTCCTGCTGGTGGAAGAGGGCGCCTACTTCCAGGCGCTGGCGGAAAACCTCGGCGGCTCCAGGGAGTTCGGCCCCGGCGTGCTGGAGCAGCAATGGAAGATGACCGGCCTCTGGGCCGAAGGGCAGAAGCTGCTGGGCGAGGTGGCTTGAAGCGGCGCCCGCTAAGGGGCGGGTGACGCCGGCGCGGCGGACGGCAGGGTCGCCGCGCCGATGGTTTCGCTGAACTCGGTGTCGATGAGCACCGTGCGCACCTTGTAGCTGTCGAACGTGCGCGCCTTCACCGGCACCGATAGGCGCCACGCCTGGCCACCCTCGATGCCCTTGGCGCGGAAGGTCTCGGTGTCCACCAGCTTGTCGCCCTGATAGATGTCGAACACCACCGTGACGGTGGAGAAGGACTTCTCGGTGGTGTTGACGGCGGTGCCGTTGATGTAGCTGTCGTGCCCGGAACGGGTGAGGGCGAGGTTGCGCACCTTCACGTCATCGGCGAGGGCGCACAGCGGCACGAGGGCCAGCAGGGCGAGGCAGGTTTTACGCAACATGGCGAACGACTCGAGGCCTTAACCCGCCGTTGATACATCGGCGCGAAAACCTTGTCGACTACCGCTCGGCGCCACGTAGTCCGAGGCTTACGGCCGCGACTCACGGAGGTGCCCGCGGCGTGGCGTGGACCCCGCTTTATCGGTCCACCGATCAAGGTCATTCCGGGCATCGCTGGTGGATGAAAAGAGCGTCATCCACCCTACGGGCCTGGTATTGAGCCGTAGGATGGGTAGAGCCCCGCGAAACCCATCATTGCGGAGCTCAAGCAGGCTGGCGTGAGTCACCCCTCCGCGCCGGCCTTTTCCAGGATGGTGTCGATGGAGGCGCTGGTCTCGGCGCTGCGCAGGTAGGTCTGGTAGAGGGCGGCGTAGGCGCCGTTGCGCTCGATCAGCTGCGCATGGGGGCCGAGTTCGACGAGCTGGCCGTTGCGGATCACGGCGATGCGGTCGGCGTCGCGGATGGTGGCCAGGCGGTGGGCGATGATGATTGCCGTGCGGCCTTCGCAGAGGCGGCGCAGGGCGCGCTGGATGCGCCGCTCGGTGTGCACGTCCACCGCCGAGGTGGCTTCGTCGAGGACCAGCACCGCCGGGTCGGCGAGGTAGGCGCGCACCAGGCACACCAGCTGGCGCTGGCCGTGGCTGAGGTGGGCACCGAGTGGGCCGACTTCGCTGTGGTACTGGTGCGGCAGGCGTTCCAGCACCTCGTCGGCGCCCAGCTCGCGGGCGGCGGCGATCAGTTCGGCGTCGCTGGCGGCGGGGGCGGCCAGGCGCAGGTTGTCGAGGATGCTGCCGCTGAACAGCACGTTGTCCTGCAGCACCACGGCGACGCGGCGGCGCAGCTGGTGCTGGGCGACGTCGCGCACGTCCACGCCGTCGATGCGCACGGCACCGCCCTGCACGTCGTAGAAGCGCGTGAGCAGTTGCACCAGGGTGCTTTTGCCGTGGCCCGAGGGGCCGACGATGGCCAGCACCTCGCCGGCCTGGATGTGCAGATCCAGGTCGCGGATCACCGGGTGCGCGGCCCTGGGGTCGTAGGCGAAGCGCACGGCCTCGAAGCGCACCTCGCCACGGGCGTCGGGCAGGGTCTGCGGCGCGTGGCGGTCGGTGATCTCCGGCGCCGTGTCGAGCAGCAGGAAAATACGCTGCGCCGAGGCGGAGCCGGTGGCGTAGCGCTCGAAGAGGTCCGACAGCTCCTGCAGCGGGCCGAGGAACATCATCACGTAGAACAGGCTTTCCGCCACCTGGCCGACGCTCACCGTGCCGTTGGCCAGGCCGTGGCCGCCCACCAGCAGCAGGGCGGCCATGCCGCCGGCTGCGAGCAGTGCGGTGAAGGGGGCGAACCAGCCGGAGCGCAGGCTGCCGCGGATCAGCGCCTGGTTGAAGTCCAGCAGCAGGCGCCGGTAGCGCGCGCTGTTGGGCGCCTCCTGCACGCATTGCTGGATCATCCGCGCGCCGCTGACGCTCTCCACCAGGTGCGCGGTGAAGCGGCTGCGGTTCTCCGCCACCCGCGCCCAGTTGCGCTGGGAGATGCGCTTGAACGCCCAGGTGGCGCTGAACAGCAGGGGCACGGTACCCACCAGGGCAAGGAAGAACAGCGGCGAGATCAGCCACAGCAGCACGCCGGCCACGCCACAGCGCAGCAGGGCGCCGAGCAGTTCCGGCGGGCCCTGGATCAGCAGCGGTTCGAGGCTGTCCACGTCGCGGTCGGCGCGGGAAATGATGCGCCCGGCCTTGGTCCGGTCGAAATAGCCGACGCTCAGTGCCTGGACGTGGGCGAACACGCGCACCCGCAGGTCGTTGAGCACGCGGATGGCGGCGCTGCCGGCGATGAACTGCGACAGCCCGGCGAGCAGGAAGCGCCCCAGCCAGCTGGCCGCCAGGCCCAGGCCGAGCAGGGCCACCAGGCGCTCGTCCAGCAGCCAGTGGTCGCCCTGTGGCACCAGCCCGTGGTCGAGCAGTTCACGCACGAACAGCGGGCGCAGGAACACGGTGAACACCAGCACCACTTCCAGCGCGATGACCGTGAGGATGGCGCCGCGTATCGGCCTCAGCAGTGGCAGCAGGCGGTGCAGCATGCCGCGATCCAGTGCCTGGCGGGCGAGCATTTCCTCGATCTCGATGTCCGAGAGCGCCTTGCCCGGTAATGGGTTAGCCATGGTCGATCCCCAGCAGGTCGCGGTAGACGGGGTTGCGTTGCAGCAGCTCGGCGTGGGTGCCGGCGTCGGCGATGGCGCCCTGGTCGAGCAGCAGCACGCGGTCGGCGAGGAGGATGGTGGAGAGCCGGCTGGAGATGATCAGCAGCGTGGTGCCGCGCAGGTCGCGGATGTTGCCCAGCACGCGGCGCTCGCTGATGGCGTCGAGGGCGCTGGTGGCGTCGTCGAGGCAGAGGATGTCCGGCTGGCCGAGCAGCGCGCGGGCCAGGTTGAGGCGCTGGCGCTGGCCGCCGGAGAGGGTCACCCCGCGATCGCCCAGGGCGGTGTCCAGGCCCCGGGGCAGGCGTTCCAGCACATCGTCGGCGGCGGCCAGGTGCAGGGCCTGGAGCAGCTCGGCGTCGCTGGCCCCGGGCGCGGCCAGGCGCAGGTTGGCGGCCAGGGTGTCGGAGAACAGGAAACTTTCCTGCGGCACCACGTGCACGCGGCGGCGCAACTGGGCCAGGTCGAGCTGGCGCACGTCCTGCCAGCCGGCGATATCGGAGCCCAGCAGCAGGCGCCCGGCGCTGACGTCCACCAGGCGCGGCAACAGGCTGGCCAGCAGGCTCTTGCCGGTGCCGGTGGCGCCGACCAGGGCGACGACCTCGCCCGGCTCGATGCGCAGCGAGCAGGCGCGGAGGATCTCGCGGCCGCCGTCGGGGGCGCTGACGCCGACCGCCTCCAGCCTGAGCCCCAGCGGGCCTGCGGGCAGGGGCGCGGTGCCGCTGCGGATGGCCGGCTGCTCGTCGAGCAACTGCCAGATGCGTTCGGCGGAGGAGCGGGCGTCGGCGAAGGTCTGCATGACCCGGCCGATGCCTTCGATGCGGAACACCAGGGTGGTGGCGATCAACAGCGAGGTGACCAGTTCGCCGATGCCGATGCGCCCGTCGGCCACCAGGTGCGCGCCGTAGACCAGGATCCACACGTGGCCGAGGGCGACCACCGCCTGGGGCAGGGGGATGCGCGAGGCGGCGTAGGCGAGGGCGGTGCGGGCATGCTCGGCGAACAGGCCGACCTGGCTGGCGAAGCCCTGGATGCGGCTGGCCTCCAGGGCGAAGGACTTGATCACACGGACGCCGCCGATGCCCTCGGCGAGGTCCTGGGCGACGCGGTCGTAGGCCGCGCCCACGGTGCGGTCGAGGCTCACCAGGCGTTCGGTCTGCACCACGAAGATGGCCAGCCCCAGCGCGGTGAGCAGCAGTGGCACCAGGCCCAGCAGCGGGTGGTACCAGCCCAGCAGGCCGACGGCGGCGAGCACCACCAGCGGGGTTTCCACCAACTGGCGCCAGAAGCTGATCAGCGCGTCGCGCACCTTGTCGGCGTCGCGGGTGGTGCGGGTGACCATCTCGCCCATGCCGTGTTGCCAGTGGTAGCCCAGGTGCAGGCCCTGGACCTGGCCGAGGATGCGCTCGCGCAGGCGCGTCAGCAGTTCCTGGCTGAGGATCAGCGAGAGCACGCCGGCGGCGTACTGCAGCACGCCCCGGCCCAGGGCGACGCCGACGATCAGGGCGACCCAGTACCAGCCGAGCGAAGCGTCGAGGCTGCCGTCGGCCTGGCGCACCACGGCGCGGCCGGCGCTGACGTCATTGACCGCGTGCCCCACCAGCCATTGCTGCCAGGCCAGGCCCAGGTTGACGGCGATGAACAGGGACGCGGTGAGGGCGAAGCGCCAGGGCATCTCGCGGTAGATGGCCAGGCAGCGGAGCAGGGGGTGTCGCGTGGTCATGGGGAAGCAGCCATGGGGCGCCATCCTTGGCGCAAAGGGAGGAGGTGGATCAGAGGGCGTTCTTGTAGACGACCCCGCCTTTCATCACCCACTGCACATGCTCAAGCACGCGGATGTCGGCGAGGGGGTCGTTCTTGACGGCGATGATGTCGGCGAAGCGGCCGGCCTCGATGCTGCCGATGTCGTCGGCCGCGTCGAGCCAGCGCGCAGGCGTCAGGGTGGCGGCCTGGATCGCCTGCAGCGGCGTGAGCCCGGCTTCCACCAGATAGTGGAACTCCACGGCGTTGGTGCCATGGGGCGTGATGGGCGCATCGGTGCCGTAGATGATCGGGATGCCGGCCTTGATTGCCTTGGCGATGTTCTGTTTGTGGAGCGTGGCGGTCTGCTTGAGGATCGCCAGGGTGTAGGCGCTGGCCCCGGCCTCCACGGCGTGCTCCTGGGCCAGGCTGTCGATGGCCAGGGTGGGCACCACCGGGATCTGCTTCTGCTTGAGCAGCTTCAGACCTTCCTCATCCACCAGGGAGGCGTGCTCGATGCTGTCGGCGCCCAGTTGTGCCGCCAGGCGGATGCCATCGGCGCCGTGGGCGTGGACGGCGACCTTCTTGCGGTAGCGGTGGGCGGTGTCGATCACCGACTTCAGCTCCTCTTCGCTGAACTGGGTGACGCGCGGGTCGGTGCCGCTCATGAAGCCGCCGGTGATGCACACCTTGACGAAGTCGGCGCCGTACTTGAACTGCTGGCGTACCTTGCGCTCGAAGGCGTCCGCGCCGTTGGCGACGCCGGGACCGTCCTGGTCCTCCTCGGGGGTGGTGACCTGGCCGGAGCAGTGGCCACCCGTGGTGGTGAGCAGGGTGCCGGCG
Organism: Pseudomonas sp. 57B-090624; assembly: GCF_003234055.1. Taxonomy (NCBI): domain Bacteria; kingdom Pseudomonadati; phylum Pseudomonadota; class Gammaproteobacteria; order Pseudomonadales; family Pseudomonadaceae; genus Pseudomonas; species Pseudomonas sp. 57B-090624. The sequence goes on along the minus strand of NZ_QKRU01000094.1, from coordinate 11,091 downwards.
TCGTAGATGCGCGGGCCGGGGATGTCGCCTTCCTTGATGGCGTCACGCAGGGCGATACCAGTGAAGGCCTTGCCGCCCATGTTGCGCAGGCTGGTAAAGCCGGCTTCCAGGGTGTCGCGGGCCTGCTTGGCCCCTGCCAGTGCGCCCCGCGCCGTGCCGATGCGCGGACCGAAGCCGCCCAGGTGCACATGGAAGTCCACCAGCCCGGGCAGCAGGGTGCTGTCACCCAGGTCCAGGACCCGGGCCCCCTCGGGGATCGTGAGGTTCTTGCCAACGGCCTTGATGCGCTCGCCTTCGATCAACACCACGGGGGCCTCGATCACCTTCGCGTCACGCACGTCGATCAAGCGGGCGGCCTTGACCGCCAGCACCGGGACCGGTGCCGGGACGGTGGCCTTGGCCGGTTCGGCGGCATGAGCGGGGAGGAGGGCGCTGGCCAGCAGGGTGGCGCCGATGGCCAGGGCCAGGTGTGGGCGGCTGGCGCGCGGATGGGGCAGGGGTCGGTTCATGTTCGATGTCCGTAAAAAGCCCGTACGCCCTGGCATGAACAGGGCGCCGGGTGAGAAACCGGGAAAGGGAGCGGCTCAGGAACGGGTGGTGGCGCCTTCGACCTGCTTGGCATTGAGGATGGCGGTGTATTCGCCCGGGTCGATGCCGTTGAGGTAGTAGTTGCCGACGTGGTGCAGGCGCCAGCGGATCGGGTCGTGGGTGGTGTGCACCCGGGCGTTGCGCCAGAAGCGGTCGAGGTTCCACTTGGTCAGCGAGGCACTGGCACCGAGCAGCGAGAAGATGTCGCTGGAGATCTTCAGCGAGGCGCCATCGGAGTGGGCACGGGCGGTGGCCACCGAGAGGATCAGCTCGTCCTGCAGTTCCTTGTTGTTCGGGTCCTGCTCGTGCTGGTCGAACACCCGCGCGGCGTCGCGCAGCAGGGATTCGGCGGCGCGCAGGGCCACGGCGTACTCGCCGATCTGGCGGATGATGTGCGGCTCCTCGTTGGCGCGCTCGACGCCGCTTTCCACCCAGGGCCGCGCGTTGTGGTTGAGGTAGTGCACGCCGGCCTGCAGCGCGCCGGCGGCGATGCCGGTGTCGATGGCGGCGTGGAGGATCTGCGGGAAGGTCAGCCCGGTGCGCTTCATCGGGCCCTGGCGGCGCGAGACGAAGCGCTCGTCCAGCTCGATGTTGTCGAAGATCACCGTGCCGCTGACCGAGTTGTTCTGGCCGAAGGCATCCCAGTCGTCCACCAGGGTCAGGCCGGGGGTGTCGCGGTGCAGCAGCACGCCGACGCCGCCATCGTCGGAGCCGGCGGTGAGGGAGATCCACTCGGCCAGGTAGGAGCCGGTGGAGTAGAACTTGCTGCCGTTGAGGATCAGCTTGCCGTCGGCGCGACGCTCGACGCGGGTCTTGAGGGCGAACTTGTTCTTGCCGCCAACCTCGGCCAGTGCATTGCCGAAGCGCTTGCCGGCCAGCACATCGGCCACCAGGCGGTCACGGACCTCGTCCGGGTAGCCGGTGAAGATGCCGCGCAGCATCACGTTGTGGATCTGCAGCAGCTGGCCGACGCCGCCATCGGCCACGGAGATGAGGCGCACCGTCTCGACAATCGTTTCCACCGAGGCGCCCAGGCCACCGAAGGCCTTGGGCACGCCGATGGCGGTGAGCCCGCTGTCGGACAACAGTTGCGCCTGGCGACGCGGCAGCTCGCGGTTGCGCGAACTGTCGGCGGCGATCTCGGCGATCTCCCTGGCCACTTCCTTCGCCACCGCGATGGCGTCCGCCTCGCTGCGCAGGATGTTCGCCGCCACGTGGGGCTGTTCCGTGGCGAAATTGCGTTCGGCCGTACTCATGCTTGCACCTCTGTCGATTCGATCGGTTCCGTCCCGGGCCTGTGCCGGGTGCTTGGCGGGGCTTGAGCAGGTTCTATGCCAGGGCCTTGGCGGAGGACGCCCAGGCCTTGCGCCGCGCGGGCTGCAGCAGCCTTTCCAGACGCCGGTCCACAGCACCGCTGCTGCTGGGGCAGCACCCCGGGACGGCTGCTGCTGGCGAGGCAGCACTGGCGACGCAGCCCTGCTGGCCTGCCAGCAATCCACACCGCTGGGGGACTGGCGAAATCCCTGGAAGGCCCGGATTACGAGGCTCTCAGGTTTTGGCATGGGCATTGCGAAGGCAGCACAAACGGCCCCTGAGGCCACCCTGCACCTCTTTCCTGGAGCCCTTCATGACCCTTGTTGCCACGGCCCCCGCGCAGCCGACCCTCGCCGAGAAGGCCCCGCTGGATCAGATCTGGTTCACCCGCTGCCCGGTGCCCACCGCCTCCGGCATCGCCTACAAGCTCGGCTGGCTGGCCGAGGAGTTCGCCGCTGACGGCCTGCCGGTTTCCACCCTGCAGGAGGCTCGCCAGCTCGGCCGCCACCACTACGACCACGAGCTGCCGGGGCTCTTTCGCGAGGGCGGCAATGTGCCGGCCCTGGCCGCCCGCGCTGCCGGGGCGCCGAGCCGGCTGATCGGCCTGACCTGGATCGAGGAATGGCAGACCATCCTCGTGCGCCCGGACTCCGGCATCCGCAGCCCCGCCGACCTCAAAGGCAAGCGCCTGGCCCTGCCGGCCTGGGGTGACAGCCGCCCCGGCAGCATCGCCCGGGCCATGAGCCTGCATGGCTACAAGGGCGCCCTGGCGCTGGCCGGGCTGGGCTTCGACGACGTGCAACTGGTGGAAGTGCCGCTGCTGGACCAGGCCGCCGCGCGCACCCCGGAGGAGGGCCTGCAGCGCCTCTGGTCGGGGCTCGAGCCCCTGGCCCGTGGCGAGCTGGACGCCGTCTACGTGAAGGGCGCCGCCGCTGCGGACGCCGCCCGCCGCCTGGGCCTTGTGGTGGGGGTGGACCTGGACCTGGTGGACCCGCGCCATCGCGTCAACAACGGCACGCCCCGTCCCATCACCGTTCACCAGAACCTGCTCGACGATCACTTCGACCTGGTGGTGCGCTTCCTCGCCCAGACCCTGCGCGCCGCCGAGTGGGCCGCGGAAAACCGCGACAGCCTGCACGCCATCCTCGAGGTGGAAACCCGTGCCGGCCGCGAGGGCGTGGCCGAGGCCTATCGCGGTGATTTCCACACCACCCTGGCGCCGGACCTGTCCGCCCAGCGCCTGGCATTCCTCGGCATCCAGAAGGATTTCCTCAACCTCCACGGCTTCCTCGAGCGGGACTTCGACATCGCCGATTGGGTCGATGCCCGCCCGCTGCAAGCCGCCCATGACCTGCTGGCCCAGCGCCGCACCTGAACAGGAGTTCCACCATGACCATCCTCGTCAACGAACAGCACATCAACGCCGAACTCCGTGAGTTCGTCGACAACGTCGTACGCGAAGCCGGTGAAGCGTTCACCGTGTACCGCGAGACCGGCACCATCACCGCCAACGGCACCGTCGGCTTCATCGAGCGGGTGCCGGGGCAGGAGCTGCTGGTTTCGGTCAACTACCCGGGCCCCTGGAACCACGGCAAGCCCCTGCAGGCGCAGGTCATCGACTTCGCCGGCAATGTCGTCTACGGCCACGGCCGGAGCGGGGCAGGGCGCTACACCAAGCTGTTCCAGCAGCACGCCGACATCACCACCGTGTCCCACGTGCATTCGCCCTACCTCGGCGCCTGGGCGCAGACCCAGCGCAGCCTGCCGTTCCACTACGTGCCGGTGCAGCGCTACCAACTGGCCCGCGAGCTGCCGGTGTACATCGACCGCCGCCAGCAGGAAGTGGACTTCATCCTCGGGCGTATCGCCGAGAACCCCTACACCCCGGCCATCCTGGAGGCCAACGGCGGCTCCACCGTGTGGGGCAAGCAGGGCCTGCGTGCCACCGCCGAATTCATCCTGCTGCTGGAGGAGGGCGCGCAACTGCAACTGCTCGCCGAAGCCATCGGCGGCTCCCGCGCCTACGGGCCGGGCGTGCTGACCCAGCAATGGAAGATGAGCGGCCTGTACGAGAAGGCCACCGAACTGGGCCTGGTGCCCGCCATCGACCGCCGCTGAGCCGTTCCAGGGCTCCGCCAGAGAGCCCGTTCAAGCGCCTGCCGACGCGTGCGACACCCTCATCCGATCAAGGACACCGAACATGGCTGTGAAGATTCTCTGGTACCTCACCACTCCCGATGGCCCCTATCCCTGGGAGGCGGAAGGCCGCTGGAAGACCGACTTCCAACACCTCAAGCAGATCGCCGTGACCGCCGACCGCTTGGGCTACTACGGCTCCCTGCTGGGCTCCAGCCCCAACGAGAGCCTGGCGGTTTCCGCCGCGCTGATCGACGCCACCGAGCGTTTGCGCTTCCTCGTCGCCCAGCACCCGGGCGAGCTGTCGCCGGCGGTGCTGGCGAAGTGGGCGCTGACCTTCGACCAGTTCTCCAACGGCCGCCTGCTGTTCAACGTGGTCAACGGCAACGACGCCAGCCTGGCCACCTACGGCATCCACTACGGGCATGACGAGCGCTACGACTTCAGCCTGGAGTACTGGCGCGCCTTCCAGAGCATCTACGCCGGCGAGACCGGCGGCTACGACGGCCGCTACGTCAAGCTCGCACCGCGCCAGGCGGCGGCCGCGGGCCACCCGCTGGGCGGCTGGCACCCGCCTAAGCAGAAGCCGGGCATCCCGCTGTGGGGTGCCGGCACCTCGGGCCCGGGCGTGGCCCATTCGGTGCAGTTGCTGGACGTCTACCTGAGCTTCGCCAACACCCCGCCGAAGCTTGGCGAGAAGTTCGCCAGGGTGGCGGCCGAGGCGGCGAAGATCGGCCGCGAGCTGACCTTCGGCACGCGCCTGCAGGTGATCGTCCGCGAGACCGAGGAAGAAGCCTGGGCCCACGCCGAGAAGCTCTTGCAGCGCACCTCCATCGAGACCGCGCGCAACGCCATCCTGCGCCAGCTGCCGCCCGGCGAGACCCTGGAGAGCTTCGTCAGCGACGACCCGCAGATCCAGCGCAACCTGGAGGCCATCCGCGCCGGGCGCCTGCCCAAGGCCCGCGACCTGGAGATCTACCCCAACGTGTGGGTGGGCCCGAGCCTGTTCGGCTTCAACATCCTCGGCCCGGCCGCCGGTACCTACCTGGTGGGCAGTGCCGAGCAGGTGGCCGAGCGCATCCGCGAGTACGAGCGCCACGGCACCTCGGCCTTCATCCTCTCGGGCTTCCCGCTGATCGACGAGGCCCAGCGCGTCGCCGACCTGCTGTTCCCGCTGCTGGACCTGGACCACGGCTTCGAGGTGCCGCAGCTGGGGGTGACCGCACGGGCGCCGAAGGCGGCCTTGGCCTGATGGAACCTGGCGGCCCCGCACAACGCGTGGGCCGCCGAACCGGCAACGGGTAGCAAGCGACAAGCGGAGTGCAACGAACAATGGAATCCTGGATCAAGCGTGAACTGTCCCGTCGGCATTTCCTCGGCGGCAGTGCGGCCCTGGGCGGCGGCCTGTTGCTGGGGGGCGGGCTGCTCGCCGGCTGCGATGGCGGGGCGCCGGCCACTTCGGCGGCTCGGGTGGTGCCCGGCAAGCCGGTGCATGGCGGGCGCCTGCGGGTCGGCATCATCGATGGCGACCAGGCCGGCAACCTCGACGCGCACAAGCCGGTGGGCGGCGGGATCATCCGGGGCTGGGCGCTGTACGCCAAGTTCTGGGAATGGAACCCCGACGTCAGCACGCGCCTGGCCCTGGCCGAGTTCGCCGAACCCAACGCCGATGCCAGCGCCTGGACCATCCGCATCCAGCCGGGCCTGGAGTTCCACCACGGCAAGACCATTGGCGCGGATGACATGGTCTTCTCCATCCTGCGCCTCACCGACCCGGCGCTGGCCTCGCCCTTCGCCGGGCTGGTCGGCGCCATCGACCGCAACGCGGTGCGCAAGCTGGACGCCCGCACCATCGAGATCCGCTTCAAGGAAGGCCAGAGCTTCTTCCCCCTGGACGAAACGCTGATCAGCTTCGGCGGCATCGTCCCCACCGACTACGACCCGGTGACCAACCCGGTGGGTGCCGGCCCCTACAGGCTGAAGTCCTTCGTGCCCGGGCAGCGCTCGCTCTACACGCGCTTCGAGAACTACTACAAGCCCGGCCAGCCCTATGCCGACGAGCTGGAGATCATCGAGTTCAAGGACCAGGTATCCCGCGCGGCGGCCCTGCGTGCCGGCCAGATCGACCTCGCCAGCGGGGTGCAGGCCGAGCACAGCGCGCTGCTCAAGGCCGACCCGCGCCTGCAACTGGTCGCCTCGCCGAGCACGGCCTTCACCGGCTTCAACATCAACGTCGCCAAGGCGCCGTTCGACGATGTGCGGGTGCGCCAGGCCCTGCGCCTGCTGGCCGACCGCGAGGAACTGGTGGCGCGCGCGCTGAACGGTTTCGGCCGGGTGGCCAACGACCTCTATTCGCCCCACGACCCGACCTACAACCACGGCATCGCCCAGCGCCCTCACGACCCCGACCTGGCGCGCTCGCTGCTGCGCCAGGCCGGCCACGAGAACCTGCAGGTGGAGCTGACCACCACCCCGGGCGCCGGGGCCAGCGCTGCGCTGGTGTTCGCCCAGCAGGCACGTAGGGCAGGGGTGGAGGTAAAGGTGACCCAGGTGGACGGCTCGGTGTTCAACGGCCCGCAGCGGGAGAACTGGCAACTGTCGCCGGGTTCGACGCCGGCCCGTGGCTTTCTCGCCTCGGCGTTGCACAACGACGCGCCGACGGCCATCTACAACCGCAGCAACTTCCGCGACCCGCGCTTCAGTGAGCTGTTCCTGCAGGCCCTGGCGCAGCCGGACCTGGAGCAGCGCAAGGCGCTGGTGCACGAGGCCCAGGCCATCCAGCACGAGCGCGGCGGCCTGTTGATCTGGGGTTTCAGCGATGTGCTCGACGCCGCTTCGGTGCGCGTCGGCGGCCTGGTGCCGGAGCAGACCACCTTCGCCTCCTGGCGCTTCGACAACCTGTGGCTCGCCGATGTCTGAGCCCCGCATCCCTTGCCCCCCGCGCCAGCAGCGTCGTCGCGCGCCGGCCTGGCTGTCGTGGTTCGTCGGCCGCATCGGCGCCGGCCTGCTCACGGCCTGGATCATCACCCTGGTGGTGTTCATCGCCACCCAGGCGCTGCCGTCGGACCCGGCGCGGGTGATCCTCGGCCCCGACGCGCCGCTGGAGAGCATCCTCACCCTGCAGCGCCAGCTGGGGCTGGACCGGCCGATCCTGGAGCAGTACCTGCGCTGGCTGGGCCATGCCCTGCAGGGCGACCTGGGCCGCTCGCTGGACTCCAGCGCGCCGGTGAGCGAAATCCTCGGGGCGCGCTTCGGCAATACCCTGGCACTGATCGCCGGGGTGTTCGCCTGGGTGGTGCCGCTGGCGCTGTTGCTGGGCGTGACCCTGGCGCTGCGCCGCGACAGCCGCCTGGACCGCTGGGGCCTGTCGGCGCTGATCCTGCTCAAGGCGACGCCGGGTTTCCTCCTCGCCATCGGCCTGGTGCTGCTGTTCTCCATGCCCCAGGTGGACCTGCTGCCGGCGGTGTCGATCCTCGACCCGGAGCGGCCGCTGCTGGCGCAGCTGGAGTACCTGGTGCTGCCGGTGTTCGCCCTGGGCCTGTCGGCCCTGCCGTACCTGGCGCGCATGGTGCGTGCCTCGATGATCGAGGCGCTGGAGTCCGACTACGTGATCGCCGCGCGCCTGCGGGGCATCCCCGAGCGGCGCATCGTCTGGCGCCACACGCTGCCCAATGCGCTGGTGCCGGCGATCCAGGGCGTGGCCCTGACCCTGCGCGTGCTGGTGGGCGGCGCGCTGCTGGCGGAGGTGATCTTCAGCTACCCCGGCATCGGCACCACGCTCAACTCGGCGATCCAGATGCGCGACCTGCCGCTGATCCAGGCCATCGTCCTGGTCACCACCCTGGGCGTGGTGCTGATCAACCTGCTGGCCGACCTGCTCACCGTCCTGCTCACCCCGAAGCTCCGTACCGCGCGCCGTGTGCGGATGATCCAGCGCAACCGCCGCGGCATCCTGCCCTGGTGGCGGCGGCAACCGGCCAAGGCGCCCTGAGGACCCTTCCATGACCGCGACTTCTTCCTCCTGGCGCCGGCTGCTGCGCGAACCCCAGACCCGCAAGGGCGCGGTGGTGACGGCGCTGGTGTTCGCCCTGGCGCTGCTCGGCCCGCTGCTGGCGCCCCATGCGCCCACCGACATGGTCGGCCCGGTGTACGGCGCGCCCAGTGCCGTCGCGCCGCTGGGCCATGACTTCCTCGGCCACGACGTGCTCTCGCGCCTGCTGGCCGGCGGTCTCTCGGTGCTGTGGATGTCCCTCGCGGCGGCCTTCCTGGCCCTGGCGGTGGGCAGCACGCTGGGGCTGCTGGCGGGCTTTTCCCGGCGCCGGCTGGACCAGGCGATCATGTGGGCCACCGATGTGGCGCTGGCCTTCCCGGACCTGATCCTAGTGCTGCTGATCGTCTCCATGCTCGGCCGCCAGAGCTGGCTGATCGTGATCACCGTGGCCATCGCCTTCATCCCCAGCGTGGTGCGCCTGGCCCGGGGCAGCACGGTGGCAGTGGCGGGGCAGGAGTTCGTCGAGGCGGCGGAGATGATGGGCTACCCGCGCTCGCGCATCCTCTTCCGCGAGATCCTGCCTAACATCCTCACGCCGCTGCTGGTGCACTTCGGCAACATGCTGACCTGGGGCGTGGGCATCCTTTCCGGCCTCAGCTTCCTTGGCTACGGCGTGGCGCCACCGGCCGCCGACTGGGGGCTGATGATCAACGAGAACCAGGCGGGCCTGCTGATCCAGCCCTGGGCAGTGCTGGTGCCGGCGCTGCTGATCGCGGTGTTCGCCTATGGCACCAACATCCTCGCCGAGGGCATCGGCCGCAGCAGTGCGCAGATCGGCGAGAAGCAGCCATGAGCGCCCTGGCCGAACTGCAGGTGGACGCGCTGCTGCCCCAGGGGGCACCGCTGGCGCCGGCGCTGCGGGTCAGCGAGTTGCGGGTGGAGCTGGCCGGCGGTGCCGATGTGGTGGATGGCATCTCCTTCAGCCTGGCGCCGGGAGAAATCCTCGGCCTGGTGGGCGAGTCCGGCTCCGGCAAGACCACCCTGGCCACCGCGCTGCTGGGCCATGCCCGGCGGGGGGCGCGCATCGCGTCCGGGCGCGTGGAGGTGGACGGGCGCTCGCTGCTGGAGCTGCGTGGCGAGGACCTGCGCCGCGCCCGTGGCGGGCTGATCGGCTACGTGCCCCAGGACCCGGCCACGGCGCTGAACCCGGCACTGCGCCTCGGCGCGCTGCTGGGCGAGACCCTGGCCGCCCACGAGCGCTTGCCGGCGGATGCGCAGCGCCAGCGGCTGGTCGAGACGCTGCGCGACGTGGGCCTGCCGGATGATGCGGAGTTCCTCCGGCGCTTCCCCCATCAACTCTCCGGTGGCCAGCAGCAGCGGGTGTTGCTGGCGCTGGCCTTCGTGCTGCGGCCGAAGCTGGTGGTGCTCGACGAGCCGACCACGGCGCTGGACGTGGCCACCCAGGCGCACATCCTCGACACCTTGCGAGGGCTGTGCAAACGCCAGGGCGTGGCGGCGGTGTACGTCTCCCACGACCTGGCGGTGATCAAGGACCTGGTGGACCGTGTGGTGGTGATGTATGCCGGGCGCATCGTCGAGGCGGCGCCCCGCGAGCGGCTGTTCGAGCGGCCGACACATCCGTACAGCCGTGGCCTGCTGGCGGCGATCCCGGATGTGGCCCGACGCGTGACGATACGGGCCATGCCCGGCCATGCCCCAGCGCCGGGACAGCGCCCGAGCGGGTGTGCATTCGCTGCGCGTTGCCCACGCCGGCAGGGCGCCTGCGAGCAGGCCGAGCCGCCATTGCGCAGCCTCGATGCCCAGCAACGGGTCGCCTGCCTGGAGCCCCACCGCGAGCCCCTGGCGCTGGTCGAGGAGGCGCCGCTGGCGGCGGGTGCGCTGGAGGCGCGGCCGCTGCTGCTGGAGGTGCAGGGGCTGAATGTGGCCTATGACCGCCAGGTGCTGTTCGATGTGTCGTTGCAACTGGCCCAGGGTGAGTGCCTGGCGCTGGTGGGCGAATCCGGCTCCGGCAAGACCAGCCTGGCCCGCGCCCTGGCGGGCCTCGGCGAGAACGCCCAGGGCGATGCGGTGTACGCGGGCAGTCCGCTGGCCCTGCAGGCACGCCAGCGGACGCGGGCGCTCCGCCAGGAGATCCAGTACATCTTCCAGAATCCCTATCGGGCACTGAACCCTCGGCACACCGTGGCCCAGAGCCTGGCCGCACCCCTGGAGCATTTCTTCGGCCTGCGTGGCGAGGCCTGCCGCGCGCGCATCGAGGCGGTGCTGGCGCGGGTAGCGCTGCCGGCTTCGGTGGCCGACCTGTATCCCCACAGCCTGTCCGGTGGCGAGCGCCAGCGCGTGGCCATCGCCCGTGCGCTGGTGTGCCAGCCGAAGCTGCTGATCTGCGACGAGATCACCTCGGCGCTGGACGTATCGGTGCAAGCCTCGATCCTCGCCTTGCTGCGCGAGCTGCAGGCCGAGGGGCTGACGTTGCTGTTCGTCACCCATGACCTGGGCGTGGTCCGCGCCGTCGCCGACCGCGTGGTGGTGCTGCACCGGGGCCGGGTGATCGAGGAGGGCGCCGTGGACGCGGTGCTCGACCAGCCGCGCACCGCGTACACCCGCGACCTCGTGGCGCATTCGCCGAGTCTGTTGTCGCGGGATTGAGGGCTCCCGGGCTGAAGCCCAGGTGCTGGATTTTTCGTGGAAGCGGATTCATCCGCGATGGAGGGCGACGGCGTCTGGCTCGGCGCCCATGGTGGATGGCGCTTTTTCCATCCACCGGCGGTGTTCGGCATGACCACGAATGGTGGACCGGTGGAGCGTGGTCCACCCTACCTCCCGGGCGGGTCCGGGGCGGCTGGTGGTGGGGCATCGCGCGTGAATTCGTGCCCACTGGACAGCCATCATCACCGTGGCTTGCGCTGGCACGGTCGGTAGATACCGTCTTGATTCCTAGTGAGCAAGGGCCAGTTTTGCGTCAAATGGCTGGCCCGATTTCAAGACGCCATAGGCGATGTTCAGCAGCTTGCGCATCGCTGCGCAGACGATCTGCTTGCCAG
>NZ_QKRU01000093.1:0-23778 GCF_003234055.1 Pseudomonas sp. 57B-090624 | reverse complement strand
CGCCTGGGGCGGGGTGAAGCAGACGTCGGGGAAGCAGGCGATGGATTTGCCGCTTGCCGACTTGCAGGATACTTCCATGTTGTTGGCGAAAACCTGGTTGGCCATCAGGCAGCCCTCACATGTTGGTAGCTCAAGAGGACGACGGCACGTTGTCCTGCATCGTTACCCAGGTGGCAGAAGATGTTGGGACCCTCGCCATAGCCCTTGCGCGAAGCGGCCAGTGCAACGGAAAGCATTGCAGGGCCAATGGCGGCCCCGCACTCTCCGATGCAGTCCGCTGGGTGCCAGATATCGAAGAACTCCTTGCGCACCCGCAGGTTCCTGCTCATCGCCAGGGATGCTTCCTTGAAGTAGTACTGTTCCCCGGATAGATCCGTCAGCCGGTAATCCATGCTCTCCAGGCCACAGCCTGCCTCGGCGAGAGCGGCCCGTATCGCCTGGGTGAGGCCTTCCGCTCTCAGTGGAGTGTCTTCTGCTTCGATGTTGGCCTGCTCGATACCGAAGCCCAGGCCGATACAGGCCAGCTGTGGGTTTTCATCGAGGCGTGGCAGGCCAAGCACGACAGCGGCGGCACCTTCACCGGGTATGAATCCGTTGGAGTTGCGACTGGTCAGCAACCGTTCCCGTTTGTCATAGCTCTCCAGTGTCGAGGCATCGAGAAAGGAGTCGACTCCGGCAACCAGTACATAGCGGTGCCCCGCGGCAAGGAGCTTGCGGGCATTGAGCAGCGCTACGGCACCGCTGACCCTGCCACGTGCAATGACACTGGAAGCCTCATGGAACTCGATACCGAGTTCGCGCTGGATGTCATGCAGCAGGCTGATGTCCAGGTTCGCCAACCTGCCGGGGCGCTCGGCCTCGGCCAGGCCCAACAACAGCGGCGTCTGGTCGGGTTGACAGCCGGGCACGCTGCGCACCGCCTCGGCTATCGCGCGGGCGGCCATCTTGACCAGCTTTACCCGGCCCCGCCAGGGCTGTTCCAGGGGAACTGTCGAGCCGATCTGCCATTCGCCACCGCTGTCCATAAAGCGGGTTTCCTGGAAGTTGTCGATGGCACAGCGAATGGCTGCGCAACTGGAGGGCGCGTCATGGCCGACAGCTGTCACCATGCCGGAGCCGAGGACGCAGAAACTGGTCATTAGGATTGCTCCTGCGCATCGGTGCGCCGGGCAGCGGTCAACGACGAAAGTGATGGGTAGTAGTCCTTGCCAAGGGCCTTGGCCCGCCACCAGGCAGCTGACTTGGTGCCTACCAGCACCTGGGTGATCTCGAACATGTTCTTCCTCAGCGCCCGGCTCGCGCGCCAGGTGATCTCCACCTTGCCGGCGTCGGTGTCCACCACCAGCGTGTCGATCACCGCCTGCACCGTCTCGTGGCCGCCCTTTTTCAGGAAGAAGGTCACCGGCACCTGCATCCTCGGCACCTTGAAGCCTGCGCGTTCCTGCTTGGTCAGGTTGAGCAGCAGCACGTCCTCGCCGCCCTGCAGGTACTCGGTCTGCTGGTTCGGCGGGGCGGCCTGGTAGTAGCGGGTGTCGAAGTCCGGCGGCAGGAAGGGGAAGTGGTCGGCCAGCCAGGCCTCGTCATAGGTGCCGGCGTAGCCGATGCGCGGCGGCCAGTGGCGGCCGATGGGGCCGAGGGCCATGGGGGTGAAGTCGCCGTGGGGGCTGTCGATGGGCTGGCCCAGGGCTTCGGTGCTGGGCATGGGCATGCCGACGATCTCGGCGGTGCCGGCGCTCTTGGGGTACCAGCCGATGCCGGCCGGGTTGGGCAGGTAGGTCTCGGCGAAGTCCGGGCGCTCGGCCATGGCGTGGCGGCCGCCGAAGGCGTGGGCGTAGCCGATGTCCTGTTCGAGGAAGGGCTGCGGGACACCGGGGCTGGCGCCGAGCATGCCGGGCTGCCACTGGCGCGGGCCGAGCACGCTGAAGGCCTTGCTGACCCGGCCGACGCGGATGCCGGCGGTGATCTGGGTGGCGGGGCGGCCGTTGGGGGCATGGGCCTTGCCCATCACCAGCACGTCGCAGAAGGGTTTGACCGGGGCGAAGTCCATTTCCTGGCGTGGCGCCGAGAGGCCGGGCTCGCCGACGTATTCGTCGGCCATCAGCAGCGGGCGCTGGACCTCGGCCAGGCGCGCTTCGCTGCCATCGAGCGGCAGGTCGAAGGTGCCCTTGGCGACCACCACCAGGGACTCGCGCCCGTCGGGGGCCAGGCCCTGGGTGTAGGCGGCCGTCAGGCGGGTGGCGTTGAGCAATTCCATGTATGCGGCTCTGTCAGTTGATCTGCACCGAACCGCCCTTGATGCGGTTGACCCCGGAGGAGCGGCTGGACAGGTAGGCGCCCTTGATCAGCACCTTGCCCTCGCGGGTGAGGGTGATGCTGGCCTTGCCGCAGCGCAGGACGATCTCGCGCTCGGCGGAGAACTCCAGGCGCTCGCCGTCGATGTGCGCCACCGCCGGTTCCTTGCGGGTTTCCGGCAGGCGCTGGATGCGGCCGATCACCAGGGGCTGGGCGGGGTCGCCGCCGACGAACATCAGCGCCACCTGGGTGCCGATGTCCTCGCGGGCGAGCACCGTGGTGGTGGTCGCGGCGATGCCGGTCTCCGACGGGCAGCCGGGGAAGGCCACCACCGGGCTGGAGGCCTCGGGCACGTCGAGGAGGATGCCGATCACCACGCCGTCGAGGCGGGTGGCGGCGGGGGTGTGGATCTGGACTGTCATGCTCTGTACTCCCTGACCGAGCGCGGGCTCAGTTCTGCAGGATCTTCTGACCCTTGACCACGACGTTGCTGCTGGCCTTGATGTTGATCGCGCCGGAGCCGTCGATGGTGATGTTCTTGCCACGGATGACGATGGTGCCGTCCTTCTTCATGGTGATGCTGGCGGAGCCGGTGACCAGGCTGATGGAGTCGCCGGCGTTGAGCGAGAAGTTCTTGCCGATGTCGACGCTGTCGTTCTGGCCGACGTCGGTGCTGCGGTTCTGGCCGATGCTGCGCGACTCGTTCTTGCCGATGCTGGTGGTCTGGTTGCTGCCGATGTCCACCTGCTCGTTGGCCCCCACGCTCTCGGTGCGGTCGGCGCCGATGGTGATGTTCTCGTTGCTGCCCACGCTTTCGGTGCGGTTGCTGCCGATGGTGATGTTCTCGTTGCTGCCCACGCTCTCGGTGCGGTTGCTGCCGATGGTGATGTTCTCGTTGCTGCCCACCTTCTCGGTGCGGTTGGCGCCGATGGTGATGGTCTCGTTGCTGCCGACGTCCTCGGTGCGGTTGACGCCGATGGTGATCTTCTCGTTGTTGCCGACCTTCTCGGTACGGTCGACACCGATGGTGATGGTCTCGTTGTTGTCCACGGTCTCGGTGCGGTCGTGCTTCACGTGCACCGTTTCGTCGTGGTCGATGGTCTTGGTGCGGTCATGGCCGACCCAGTGGGTCTCGTCGTTCTCGACCTCGATGTCCTGGTTCTTCTCCGCGTGGATGAAGAGCTGCTCCTCGCCCTTCTTGTCCTCCATGCGGATCTCGTTGAAGTTCGCCGGCGTGCCGCCTTTGCTGGAGCGGCTCTTGGTGCCGCTCTGGGTGGCATTGGCAGGCAGCTCGTAGGGCACCGTCTGCTCGGCGTTGTACACGCGGCCGGTGATGATCGGGCGGTCGGGGTCGCCCTCGAGGAAGCTGACGATCACCTCCTGGCCGATGCGCGGGATCTGGATATGACCCCAGTTCTTGCCGGCCCAGGCCTGGGACACACGCATCCAGCAGGAGCTGTTCTCGTTGGACTGGTCATGCCGGTCCCAATAGAAGTGCACTTTCACCCGGCCGTACTGGTCGGTCCAGATCTCCTCGCCCTTGGGGCCGACGACCATGGCCGTCTGCGGCCCCTGGACGATGGGCTTGATGGTGGTGGGCATCGGGCGGAAGGCCTGGGAGGCCTCGATGCAGTCCAGGGCGCTCTCGTACTGCAGCACGCCGCCGGTGGCGCCGCTCTCGTAGCTTTCCTGGCTGATGGAGTAGCGCGCGCCGACGATCAGGTATTCGCGGTTCTGGTCGTCGCGCGGGTAGCCGGTCATCTTGAACAGGTGCCCGGAGCCCAGGCCGCGTGCGTTGGTGCGCAGGTGCACGCGCTCGTACTGGGTCTGGATCGCCTCGATACGGTTGCGTGCGTACTGCTCGCCGTCCTTGCTCTGCACGTACTCGCCCGGGTAGTCGTACAGCGGGTGCTCGGCATTGCTGTGCGGGCGGGAGACGGTGGAGCGCACCTCCAGGCGCGCGCTGGGGCGCTGGAAGTCGTAGTCGTTCAGCGCCAGGGAGCCGGGCTGCACCTCGCGGGCCAGGTGCCAGTCATAGATGTGGTCGCGCTCGCGCATCTGGTCTTCGAGCGGGTAGTAGGGCACGGAGGCGTAGTCGGCCACCGACTTGTGCGCGCCGTAGGCATCGGAGAGCACCAGCACGTGGCGCTCCTTCTCGTGGCGGAAGTAGTAGTAGATGCCTTCCTGTTCCATCAGCCGGCTGACGAACTCGAAGCTGGTCTCGCGGTACTGCACGCAGTACTCCCACTCGCGGTAGGAGCGTGACAGCGAATCCTCGAAGTCGGAGAAGCCCAGGTCGCGGAACACCTGCTTGACGATGTCCGGCACCGTCTTGTTCTGGAAGATGCGGCAGTCGGAGGTGCGTGACAGCAGCCAGAACCAGGGGCGCAGGCTGATCTGGTAGCCGGCGAACTGGCCGGTGCCGGCGGTCTGGCTGCAGCGGCAGGCGATGCCGTGGAAGTAGCGCTGGCTGCCGTCGGGCAACTCCAGGGAGACGCCCATGGGCTTGCCCAGCAGGGCATCGAGCTTGATGGCGTAGTTTTCCGAAACCAGGCTCAGCTCGTAGTCGAAGAGCCGCCCCAGTTCCTCATGGCCATCGAGCCGGTCAAGGACCAGGACGTTGGGCCCGAGCGGGCTGCTGACCTTGGCCATGCGGGCCTGTTGTGTGATTGCCATGCTGTCCTTGCCTCGTGTACCACTGGGATCGGAGCGAACCGCCATCGGGCCGGCGCCAGGGGATCGACGCGGGGCGGGCAGGCCGGGATTTCCGGGGAAACCTGGGTCGAAGTATTAGCAGACGACGCTCGTCCCGGGCGCTTTTTCCGATATCCGCGAATCCATTCGGGGTGACGGGAAACAACCTTGCCGATCGGGCGGCAGGATTCTCGCCGGCGATTGTTGTAGTGCAGAGCGGCTCCGCTGTCCAGAGAGCGGATGAGCGAGCGCCGGCCGGCGTCCCCACTTCTGGACGGGGTTCACATTCGCAACGGCTGGGCGGGTGAGGGCGGGTGCTATGCTCGCCGCCTGCCCCAGCCCCGGAGCCCCCATGAACGACACCCTCGAACGTGCCATCGCCCTGGCCTGCCGTGTGCACGCCGGCCAGCGGGACAAGGCCGGCAAGGCCTATATCCTCCACCCCCTGCGCCTGATGCTGCGCTTCGACGATGCCGAGTCGCAGATGGTCGCCGTGCTCCACGATGTGGTGGAAGACGGCGACATCGGCCTCGACGACCTGCGCGCCCTGGGCATTCCCGAACCGGTGCTGGCCGCCATCGACTGCCTGAGCAAGCGCGAGGGGGAGGGCTACGAGGCCTTCATCGCGCGCATCCGCCCCAACCCGCTGGCCCGCCGGGTCAAGCTCGCCGACATCCGCGACAACCTCGACGTCTCGCGCCTGCCGCACCTGGACGACAAGGACCTGGCGCGGGTGGCCAAGTACCACAGGGCGTTGCAGGTGCTGGAGGCCCAGGGCTGACCTCGCGATTCCGGCCGGCCCGTAGGGGCGAATTCATTTGAACTTGGAAAACCACGTCCTTAGGTCGCGGTCATGAGTCATCGGCTCTGCCTGTGACGATGTGAATTGAGAGCCCTGCAGGATTAACGCGTGTCGTAGGGTGTGCCGTGCGCACCTCCGCGCGGTGCTTCCGGCGAGTCCGAGGTGCGCGCAGCACACCCTACGTCCGGAGTAAGCGGCGGCTGCATGTTTCGAGGTCTGATTGCACCCTCTTCATAGAGGACCAAAAGCAAAGTCACGCTCTAAAAACGTGGATTTTTACTCGCGAAAAGACCTGCAGCACCTATCGCCTTCCATCGCGGATGAGTCCGCTCCCACCCGACCTGCTCCCTGGTCGGTCGTGGGAAACCCGACAGGCCGCTCCCCGCGCAGATAAATCGAGACCTGGGGCATATCCAGCGGCCTTGCTCCTTGATGTTTGATTCGCGTTCCCCGAAAATTTTTCGCCTCACCGGTTGTCGAACCCGCACCCCCGGGTCGCGGCGAGGTATTCGGCGACCCGCTCATGCGCGATACAGACTAGGGAAGGCCTTCAGCAGTGACTCTCTACCGACTCCACGAGGCGGATCTGGATATTCCGGACTCCTGGCAGGACCAGAGCATCAACATCTTCAAATTGCCCGCAACGGGCCCCGCCAAGGAAGCCAGCTTCGTCATCAGCCGCGACCCCAGCAAGGGCGATGGCGCGTTCGCCGACTACATCGAGCAGCAGCTTTCCACTGCGCGCCAGCAGTTGCCGGGCTTCGCCCTGATCAAGCAATGGGACATCAACATCCAGGGCTCGCCCGCCGTGCTGCTGGACTACACCTGGCAGCGCGAAGGCCGCCAGCTGATGCTGCGCCAGGTGTTCATCGAGCTCAGGGCCACGGTGCTGATCGCCACCCTCACCACCACGCCCCAGGACCTGCCGTATCACGAGCCGGCCTGGAAACAGGCGATGCAGACCTTCAAACCGCTGCCCCCGGCAGCCTGATCCGAGCGCCGCGAGGCGCCCCGCAGCAAGGACGTAGACGTACCTCATGGATGCACAGGCAGCGGCACGCCTAGGCGACGAGATAGCCCACGGATTCGGCGTGGCGGCCATGGTGGCCGGCGCGGTGGCGGGTGCGCTGATCGGCGCGGCGGTGATCGCCGCCACGGCGGCCACCGGCGGCGTGGCCCTGGCGGTGATGGCCGGCTCCATCGCCGGTGGCGGCCTCTCGATGTTCCAGATCCTCAAGGGCCTGAACACACTCTTCAACCTGCCGGAACCGACGACGGGGGCGTTGATACGGGGCAGCCCGAACGTCTTCATCAACCTCCGCGCCTCCATGCGTGCGGGGGAGGATGCCTCGTCCTCCTGCAGCGGCCTGCCGTGCAACCACCCCATCTGGCCCTTCGAGGTGACCATCGCCGAGGGCAGCGCCACCGTCTACATCAACGGCAAGCCGGCGGCGCGCATCACCAGCAAGATGGTTTGCGGCGCACACATCAAGAGCGGCAGCGAGAACACCTTCATCGGCGGCCCCACCGAGCGGGTCGCCTTCGTGCTGGACATCGAGGGCTGGATGCACACGGGGCTGGAGGCCCTGGGCCTGGCCGCCCTGGGCGTCGGCCTGGTGGTCGCGGCCATGGCCGGCCTGGCCGCGCTGGCCACTACCGTACTCATCGGAGGCGCCATCTTCGGCGGCATGGAGCTGCTGGGTGACCTGGGCGACCGCCTCGGCCCCGGCTACCGCGACCTGCTGCAGGGCGTGGCCGGCATGGCCATGCTCGGCCTGGGGCCGAAGATGGCGCGCCTGGGCCGCCCGGCGGCCGAAGTGCCCAAGTTCAAGCCGGGTTTCAGCGAGGCGGACATCCTCGCCATTCCCAAGAATTCGCGCCCGCCCGCCACGGACTACCTGACACCGGAATACGTGTCCCAGCACCTGGGCCAGTTCGACAAGGGCGCCTCGCGTTTCATGACCAAGGCGAACCTCGACAAATACGGGATCGCCCAGCGCGATGGCACCTCGTTCATAATGCCCAAGCACGAAGCCGACCAGTTGCTGGCCTCCACCAAGGGCGACAAGCGCGCCATGGAAGAGGCCCTGGGCCTGCCGAAGGACTTCCTCGAAAGCAACAGCCTGGTCCGGGTCGACATTCCGGAGCCGGGCAAGCTGAACCTGCGCATACCCTCGGGCAACGAGGCGGGGGCCAACGAATTCTGGATACCGGGCGGCAAACTGCCCAACGGCAACACCGAAGCCGTGATCGACGCTGGCAGCATCAGTCCCAGCGAGTTCAACTGGATACCCTTGGATCTATAGAGGTAACGATGAAATTCACCGATCTGTTCGTCAGCCGGGAGTACCGGTTTTCCCTGGGTATCGAAGAAGAGTCGGGGCGTCTGTTCCTGTCCATCCCGGTGAGCAACGGTCTCGTCGACTATGAAGAGTATTACGAGGTCAACAAGGCGACCTTCGACCTGCTCGAGAACGATGTCGAAGCTGCAATCGAATTCGCCCGCCGCTGCAAGAACCGCGAAATGGACGACCTGCTGATAGTCAAGCCGGGCAAGCTTCGCGGCACTGCGATCTAGATGGGGGAGGGCCCGCTTCGTCTCGCCCTGGCCAACGACGAACTGGACCGCTTCCTGGTGGGCGAGCCGTTCTATTTCCTCGAGGCGCGCAGCGAAAACGACGAGCCGCAGAACGTGGTGGCCGCCTTCGACCAGCTGGTGGTGCCCTATTGGCGCGAAACCCACGACCCGGCCTTTCCCCAGCGCTTCGTCGCGGCGCTGCTGAAGATCCTGGCCACCTACCCGGACCGCAACCGCGCCATCTACCTGGCCCACGACTGGGTCTGGTACTACCGCTTCTGCCTGGCGAAGAAACGCGCCCAGCCGGAAGGGCCCTATGGCGAGCTGTTCGAAGTGGACATGAGCGGCGTGGCGATAGCCCTGCAACGCCAGCTGGAAGCCAACAAGGCCGCCCTGCAGGCCGACACCCGCTGGGCCGGCGCCGCCTGGAACAGCCCCGACGGCATGTGGACACCGCTGCTGCGCACCGCCGTGACCGTGCGCGACAAGCTCGGCGGCCCGGACTTCGTGCCGGCCAACGCCTGAGGCGCGACGCCGTTGCCCTTGGGCGAATGAATTGGCTCTGTCTGCGTTAGCAGTTGTGGTTTTAAAGCAAGCGATCAAGAACGGTGCTTTCCGGGCGTCCACGAATTTCTGCCGCCGCCACCGCGCGGGTTTCGCTTCGCTCTACGCCACCCTACGGAAACGGCTGTGCCCCGAGCGCGATGCACACATCGATGAAGGTGTTGCCGGCGAGCACGCAAGGTGGACCGATGGAGCGGGGTCCACCCTACGCGGCGCGGGCATGGGTGATCGGCCGGCGGCAGGGCATCGCGAATGAATTTCCACGGTGCCTGAGCTGCTCGTAGGGTGGATGGCGCTTTTTCCATCCACCAGCGGAGCGGCCGGCGAGCACGCAAGGCGGACCGATGGCGCGAGGTCCACCCTGGGTGGCGAGGGCCTGGGTGGTCGGCCGGCGGCCGGGCGGGGCTGTCAGGCCTTGGGTGGTGGGAACAGCGCCTTGACCATGGCGTCGATGGCGCCCTTGATGCCCTTGCCCTTGTTCGGCACCTCGCTGGCGACGCCGGAGTTGAGGTCGAGGCGACCGCCGGTGTCGATGGCGCCGTTGCCGCTGGCGTAGAGGTTGAATGCGGTACCGGAGATGTTGATCTCGCCGCTGGCATTGAACTCCAGCACGCTCTTGCCGCACACCAGGCGGATCTGCGCGCCGGCCTCGATCAGGTACTGGGTGCTCACGCTGTCGGCCTTGGCGCCGCCCACCATCAGGGTGTCGTTGCGCTTCACCGCGCGGGTGCGGTCCTGGCCGATGCGTGCCAGCTCGTCGTTGTCCACGCTCTTGGTGCGGTTGTGGCCGACCCAGTGGGATTCGTCGTGCTCGACGGCGATGTCCTGGTTGCGTTCGGCATGGATGTACAGCTGCTCGGCGCCCTTCTTGTCCTCCATGCGGATCTCGTTGAAGTTCGCCGGCGTGCCGCCCTTGCTGGAGCGGCTCTTGGTGCCGCTCTGGGTGGCGTTGGCGGGCAGCTCGTAGGGCACGGTCTGCTCGGCGTTGTACACGCGGCCGGTGATGATCGGGCGGTCGGGGTCGCCCTCGAGGAAGCTGACGATCACCTCCTGGCCGATGCGCGGGATCTGCACCGAGCCCCAGTTCTTGCCGGCCCAGGCCTGGGAGACGCGGATCCAGCAGGAGCTGTTCTCGTTGGACTGGTCATGCCGGTCCCAGTAGAAGTGCACCTTCACGCGGCCGTACTGGTCGGTCCAGATTTCCTCGCCCTTGGGGCCGACGACCATGGCCGTCTGCGGCCCCTGGACGATGGGCTTGATGGTGGTGGGCATCGGCCGGAAGGGCTGGCGCGCCTCGATGCAGTCCAGGGCGCTTTCGAACTGCAACGGGCCGCCGGCGGAGCCGCTCTCGTAGCTCTCCTGGCTGACCTGGTAGCGGGCACCGACGATCAGGTACTCGCGGTTCTGGTCGGCACGCGGGTAGCCGCTCATCTTGAACAGGTGCCCGGAACCCAGGCCGCGCGCATTGGTGCGCAGGTGCACGCGCTCGTACTGGGTCTGGATCGCCTCGATGCGGTTGCGCGCGTACTGCTCGCCATCCTGGCTCTGGGTGTATTCGCCGGGGTAGTCGTACAGCGGGAGCTCGGCGTTGCTGTGGGCGCGGCTGACGGTGGAGCGCACCTGCAGGTGGGCGCTGGGGCGCTGGAAGTCGTAGTCGTTGAGCGACAGCGAACCCGGCTGCACCTCGCGGGCCAGGTACCAGTCGTAGATGTGGTCGCGCTCGCGCATCTGGTCCGCGAGCGGGTAGAAGGGCACCGTGCCATAGCCCGCCACCGGCGCGTGGGCGCCGTAGGCATCGGAGAGCACCAGCACGTGGCGCGCTTGCTCGTGGCGGAAGTAGTAGTAGATGCCTTCCTGTTCCATCAGGCGGCTGACGAACTCGAAGCTGGTCTCGCGGTACTGGACGCAGTATTCCCACTCGGTGTACGTGCGGGTGAGGGCGTCCTCGAAGTCGGAGAAGCCGAGGTCGCGGAACACCTGCTTGATGATGTCCGGCACCGTCTTGTTCTGGAAGATGCGGCAGTCGGAGGTGCGCGACAGCAACCAGAGCCAGGGCTTGAGGCTCACGTGGTAGCCGGCGAACTGGCCGCTGCCGGCGGTCTGGCTGCAGCGGCTGGCGATGCCATGGAAGTAGCGCTGGCTGCCGTCGGGCAACTCCAGGGAAACGCCCATGGGCTTGCCCAGCAGGGCATCGAGCTGGATCGAGTGATCTTCCGAGATCAGGTTCAGCTCGTAGTCGAAGAGCCGTCCCAGCTCCTCATGGCCATCCAGCCGGTCCAGCAGCAATGCATCGCCGCCCAGCGGGCTGCTGACCTTGGCCATGCGTGCCCGTTGCGAAATCGCCATCCCACACTTCCTTAGCGCTGTACGCGTCACTGCCGGGTTCCGACGCGCCGGAACCTTCCACATATCAGGCGGCGCACCCCGTCGTGGGGCGCGCCGCGTCGCTTCAATCGAAGCTGTAGGTGAACTCGCCGTTCTCGGCGCCCACCGTCACCTTCTCGACCTTGCGGCCTTCGAGCATGCGGCCGAGGAACTCGCGGGAGAGGTCCGGCAGCATGCTGTTGGTGAGGATGGCGTCGATCTGGCGACCCCCGCTCTCGGTCTCGGTGCAGCGCGAGACCACCAGGTCCACCACCTTGTCGTCGAAGTCGAAGGGCACCTTGTGCGAGCCCTCCACGCGCTTCTTGATGCGGCCCAGCTGCAGGCGGGTGATGCTCTTGAGCATCTCGTCGGTCAGCGGGTAGTAGGGGATGGTCACCAGGCGGCCCAGCAGCGCCGGCGGGAAGATCTTCAAAAGCGGCTCGCGCAGCGACTTGGCGATGCCCTCGGGTTCGGGCATCAGCTCGGGGTCGTTGCACAGGCTGGCGATCAGGTCGGTGCCGGCGTTGGTGGTGAGCAGGATCAGGGTGTTCTTGAAGTCGATCACCCGGCCTTCGCCGTCTTCCATCACGCCCTTGTCGAACACCTGGAAGAAGATCTCGTGCACGTCCGGGTGGGCCTTCTCCACCTCGTCCAGCAGCACCACGCTGTAGGGCTTGCGCCGTACCGCCTCGGTGAGCACGCCGCCCTCGCCGTAGCCGATGTAGCCGGGCGGGGCACCCTTGAGGGTGGAGACGGTGTGCGCTTCCTGGAACTCGCTCATGTTGATGGTGATGACGTTCTGCTCACCGCCGTACATGGCTTCGGCCAGGGCCAGCGCGGTTTCGGTCTTGCCGACGCCCGAGGTGCCCGCGAGCATGAACACGCCGATGGGCTTGCTGGGGTTGTCCAGCCCCGCGCGGGAGGTCTGGATGCGCTTGGCGATCATCTCCAGGGCATGGTCCTGGCCGATGATGCGCTTCTTCAGGTGGGTGCCCAGGTTGAGCACGGTCTCGATCTCGTTGCGTGCCATGCGGCCCACCGGGATGCCGGTCCAGTCGGCGACCACCGAGGCCACGGCCTGGTAGTCCACGGTCGGCAGGATCAGCGGCGTCTCGCCCTGCAGCGCGGTGAGGCGCTGTTGCAGGTCGGCCAGCTTGGCGCGCAGGCCGTTCAGTTCGTCCTCGCTCAGGCTCGGGGCGTCGGCGCCGGCCTCGCGGCTGGTGCCGTCCACCGGCTCGGCGGCGGCGCGCAGGCTGGCACGGGTGGCCAGCAGCTCGTCGACCAGGGCCTTCTCTTCGTTCCAGCGCTCTTCCAGCCCGGCCAGGCGGGCGCGTTCCTCGACCAGCGCGCTCTCCACGTCGGTGCGACGGCTGCCGATGGCGACGCCGATGGCGTGCTCGCGGCCGATGATGGCCAGCTCGGTCTCCAGCGCCTCGATGCGGCGGCGGCTGTCATCCACCTCGGCCGGCACGGCATGCAGGCTGATGGCGACGCGGGCGCAGGCGGTGTCCAGCAGGCTCACCGACTTGTCCGGCAGCTGGCGCGCGGGAATGTAGCGATGGGACAGCTTGACCGCCGCCTCCAGCGCCTCGTCGAGGATCTGCACCTGGTGGTGCTTCTCCATGGTCGAGGCGACGCCGCGCATCATCAGGATGGCGCGGTGCTCGGAGGGCTCGTCCACCTGCACCACCTGGAAGCGGCGGGTGAGGGCGGGGTCCTTCTCGATGTGCTTCTTGTACTCGGCCCAGGTGGTGGCCGCCACGGTGCGCAGGGTGCCGCGCGCCAGGGCCGGCTTGAGCAGGTTGGCGGCATCGCCGGTGCCGGCGGCGCCACCGGCACCCACCAGGGTGTGGGCTTCGTCGATGAACAGGATGATCGGCTTGGGCGAGCTCTGTACGTCCTCGATCACCTGGCGCAGGCGCTGCTCGAACTCGCCCTTCATGCTGGCGCCGGCCTGCAGCAGGCCCACGTCCAGGGCGCGCAGCTCGACGTCCTTCAGCGAGGGCGGCACGTCGCCTGCGACGATGCGCAGGGCGAGGCCTTCCACGACAGCCGTCTTGCCCACGCCGGCCTCGCCGGTGAGGATCGGATTGTTCTGGCGGCGCCGCATGAGGATGTCCACCAGCTGGCGGATCTCGTCGTCACGGCCGACGATCGGGTCCAGCTTGCCGCTGCGGGCCTGCTCGGTGAGGTCCACGGTGAAGCGCTTGAGGGCTTCCTGCTTGCCCATGGCCGCCGGGGCCATGGCGCCGCTGGCATCGCCCGGGGCGGCGCCGGCGTTGAAGCCGTCGGTGGCGGTCAGGGCGTTCTCCGGGGAGTTGCCGACGATCTCGTCGAAGCGCTCGATCAGGGTTTCCACCTTGATCTTGTCGAACTCGCGGGAGATGGCGCTGAGGGCGTGGCGCAGGCTCGGGGTCTTGAGGATGCCGACCACCAGGTAGGCGGTGCGCACCTGGCTTTCGCCGAACATCAGGCTGCCGTAGACCCAGCCGCGCTCCACCGATTCCTCGACATGGGAGGACAGGTCGGTGATCGAGGTCGAGCCACGGGGCAGGCGATCCAGGGCCTCGGTGATGTCCTTGGCCAGGCGTCCCGGCTCGATGTTGAACTGGCGGATGATCTGGTGCAGGTCGGAGTCCTGCAGCTGCAGGATCTGGTGGAACCAGTGCACCAGCTCGACGTAGGGGTTGCCACGCAGCTTGCAGAACACCGTGGCCGCTTCGATCGCCTTGTAGGCGAGGCTGTTCAGCTTCCCGAACAGCTTGGCACGACTGATTTCGCTCATCTTGCTCTCCTTTTCCTGACGGCACGCTTGCAGTGATGGCCGTGTGGTTGGTCCTGTCTGGAGCGCTCCATGCGCTCCGGTTGTCATCTGTTCAGTGGTTCGCGGGTTCAGTGGGCCCCCGCGTTCGCGAGGGTGACGGTGCACGGAGACGTCCCCGTGAATGCCGTCACCCCAGCGCTCGCCGTCGCCCGCGCACGTCGTCATCCCCGCGCATGTCGTCATTCCTGCATTCGTCGTCATCCCCGCGCACGCGGGGACCCACTAAAGAGCGAGGCATGGCCTCATCAACATTACTCACCATGGCTCAAATGACTCACCGCCAGCAGCAGGTCGTCGGCGTCCTCGGCGGGTTTGCCCAGCCAGGTGTTGAGGCCCAGGCGGTCGTTGCCGCCCAGGGTCACGGGGGGGACTTCCCCGCGCTTGAGCACCAGGTTGGCGTCCCAGTCCAGCTCCTCGCCCAGGTACTCGGCGACCCAGGCGGCCAGCTCGTGGAACAGCTCGCCGCCGGGCAGGAAGCGCTGGTACTGCGAGAGGTCCAGCGGGCCGATGCGGATGCGGAACTTGTGCTGGCGATCCCACACGTGGGTGCCCAGGCACAGGTCGGTGCCCAGGGTGCTGGCCTGGGCGCCGAGGCGGCTGAACTCGGGCAGCTCCAGCCATTGGCCGACGTACTCCTCGATGGCCACGGGGACGCCGAAGAACTCCGCGAGGATGCTGCGCAGGCCGTCCGGGTAGCGGGTCTGCGCGGCCAGGTGGCCGGTGAAGTAGTAGCGCGCGGCGTCGTCGATCGGGCCCTGGCCCATCAGGCTTTGCATGCCACGGCCGGAGAGGGCGCCCAGGCGCGGCGACCAGTAGTCGTCGGCGGGGCGGTCTTGGCTCACGGTCGGGCGCGCTTCGGCCCAGGCGCGGTAGAACAGGGTCAGCAGGCGATGGTTGAAGACGTCGAGGAAGCGCTTGAAGGTGGCGTCGGCGTTGTTGCGCTGGCGCTCGCGGGCGTACTCGGTCAGGTGCAGCGGCAGCGGGCCGTTGGGGCCGGTGAGGCCGAAGAAGTACTGCTCGATGCGCGGCGTGCCGTCGGGGTTGTGCTCGACGCTGGCCAGGGTCGAGGGGGCGAAACCGCAGTCGGGCTTCTGCCCCAGGCGCAGCGGGTCATCGGCCAGGCGCACGGAATGGCCGAGGCGCGGGCGCTCGGGGAATTCGCACTCGATACGGCGCAGCGCCTGGAAGAAGTCGTA
The DNA here is from genome assembly GCF_003234055.1 of Pseudomonas sp. 57B-090624. Taxonomy (NCBI): domain Bacteria; kingdom Pseudomonadati; phylum Pseudomonadota; class Gammaproteobacteria; order Pseudomonadales; family Pseudomonadaceae; genus Pseudomonas; species Pseudomonas sp. 57B-090624. Next base: position 8,464 of record NZ_QKRU01000093.1, on the reverse strand, counting down.
GTTCCAGGGCGCGGTCTCCATAGCCGCGAGGGTGTTCACAGATTCGGACGGCGTCCGGGCTTCGCCCGCCATCGCATCACCTCGCCCCGTTCAGTGGTCCGCATCACCGTCTCGGTGAAGCTGTTGATCGACACGTAGCGTGTCAGGAAACGCTCCAGCACCGCGCCCAGGAGGAACACGCCGGTGCCGCGGAAGGCGTTCTCGTCGAACTCCAGGCCGATCTCCAGGCCACGGCCGAAGACGATGGGGCCGGGCATCGGCAGGCGCCGCGTGCAGGGTTTGCTGGTGACCTGGCGCAGGCCTTCGATCTGCATCTGCAGCGCCGAGTCGGTGGGGTCGCCGTACAGGCGCAGCAGTTCGCGCAGCGCGGCGGCGCCCTGGCCCTCCTGGCTCAGCGACAGGTAGTTGAGCGACAGCTGGCTGATCAGCCGCCAGGCGCTGGCGTCGTGGGCGCGGCTGGCGCGTGGGCGGCTCGGGCCGGCCAGGCAGCGCACGGACAGCACCGGGGCACTGTCTTCCAGGGTGAAGTCGCTGCGGCCGTTGCCCACCGGCATGAACAGCGGCAGGTCGCGGTTGGTGCACAGCGCGCCGATGCCCAGCTGGCGCAGGTCGTGGCGGTAGGGCGCCTGGTTGGCGTCCACCAGGGACACGAAGGTCTCGCTGCCGATGTAGGTGGAGCGCGGGCCCTTGCGGCGCTGCTTGCTGGAGAGCACGCGGGGCTCGCGGCGCACCGTGTACCAGGCCTGCTCGCGGCCGTAGCGCGAGGGGTCGCGCACGGCATAGAAGGGCTGGAACGGCTGCTCGGGGCCGGCGCCATGGCCGCTGACCTCGGTCAGCGAATGCACCTCGAAGTCCAGCGGGCGGGTGCGGTCGACGATCACCTGGTGCTCGTGCACGCGGTCGCTCAGGTGGATGCGGTCGGCGCGGCGCGGGAACAGGTTCACCGCCGGGGTGCAGAACAGCTTGAACTGCTCGGTGCCGATGCTGCCTTCCAGGCTCGGGTCGAGGCGGTTGAACAGCACGATGACGTCGAGCTCCTGGCCGGCGCAGCGCTGCACCGGGCGGCGCAGGTTGGCCACGTCCACGAAGAGGAAGCGGTTGGGCAGGGCGAAGTATTCCTGCAGCAGGCGGTAGCCCTGGAACGCGCGCGGGACCACCGGCAGCACCGCGTCCTCGTCATCGAAGCCGCGCGGGCGCAGGCTCTCCGGCGGCAGGCGCTCGACCCAGTCGCCGCCAGGGGCCTGGGCGAACACGGCGCAGGCGTTGCCCAGCAATTGCTCGTAGAGGCGGAAGGGCTGCTCGTCGGCCCCGTGCAGGTAGAACGACAGGCTTTCCAGGGGCAGGGCGCTGAAGGGCAGCCCGGCACCGGTGCGCAGGCGCAGGCGCAGGGCGGCCTTGGCGGTGGGCTCGGAGGCGGCGAGGCGGCCGAGCACCGAGGCGGGGTTGCCGAAGTATTCGACCCGGGTCACCTCCAGCGGCCACAGGGTCACCGGCTGGGAGGTGCGGTACTCGCAGGCGGTCTGCTCGTCGGTGCCCAGCAGGCCGCGCAGGGAGGCGTTGCGCTCCACGGTGAAGCCGCTGGCCAGCGAGCCTTCGTTGGGATCGGACTGCAGCTGCACCACGGTCATCGACGGGGTCGGCGCCAGGTACTGCGGGTAGGCGATCTCCAGCAGGTTGTGGGTGAAGGTGGGGTACTCGGCGTCGAGTTTCAGCTGCACCCGCGCGGTGAGGTAGGCGAAGCCTTCCAGCAGGCGCTCGACGTAGGGGTCGGCGCAGTCGATGCCGGAGAGGGTCAGGCGGCTGGCGATCTTCGGGTATTCACCGGCGAACTCCGCCGCGCTCTCGCGGATGTGCTGCAGTTCCTGGTTGTAGTACTCGAGCATGCGCGGGTTCATTTGTTGCGCCTGCGCAGGTGGTCGGCGGGGACGATCTGCACGTGTCCGGTCTCCAGGTCCAGGTCGGTGGTGAGCAACATGCGCAGGGGCACGGGTTCGGCCCAGAGGTCGCCTTCGATCTCGAAGGACAGGGCGTTGTGGTTCATCTGGTCGGCTGCCAGCTGGGCGCGGACGCGCAAGGTGGATCGGATGATGCGCGGCTCGTAGTCGGCGATGGTCTCGGTGAGCAGGGCTTCGATGGCCTGCACGTCGACGCTGGAGGCGGTGTGCCCGGCCAGCGGCGGCAGGCCGTAGTTGACCACCGAGTTGCCGGCCTGGATCTCGCCGGAGGTCTCGCTGTCGAGCGGCGCGATGGTGTTGAACAGCCAGGCCAGGTCGCGCAGGACGGACGCCTTGAGCTGGGACAGGGAGAGCACGCGCTTGTCGACGCTCTCCTTGGCGTTGCTCGGGTCCTCGTCGGTCAACCGGTCCAGGAGGGAGGGTTGCAGACGTTCCTGCAGCGTCAGCTCGGCCATGCTCAGGCCTCCGGATGCCCGAAGGCGAGGCTGCGCAGTTCGAACAGCGCGGTGTCGCCCTGGTCGGTGACGAACAGGCGCTGGCCGAGGGGGCGGCCATCGTCGAGGAAATCGGTCTTGCGGGCCAGGCGGATGGCGCCGTCGGCGTCGTCCTGGCTGCCCGGGTAGCGGCTGGGGATCAGGCCCACGGTGGCACCGCCGTTGACCAGGGTGACTTCCACCGGCAGCCAGACCAGGTCGCGCAGGTCGGTGGGCGCCTCGGTGACCAGGCTCTGGATGTTGTGCATCGGCAGCCACACGTAGCGGCCGTTGACGATGAGTTCGAGCACCGGGCCCAGGCGCGGGTCGGCGTCGGCGAACCATTCGAAGGGTTGCTCGTTGAGCGTACCGGCCACGGCGGGCGCGGCTTCGAAGGCGGCGTCGCGCAGGGCCTGGGCGGCTTCGTGCTGGCCGTCGGCGTCATGCTTGAGCGCCTGGATCAGCGGCGCCACCCACTCGGCGGGCTCGCCCAGCACCACGGGGGTCAGGCGGCCGGCGAACACCTCGGCGCGCAGGGCTTCGCATTCCAGTGCGGTGCGGTAGGTCTGCACCATGGCCAGGGTGCTGGCATCCAGCTCGCCGGCGACCTTCAGCTGGTTCTGCGCGCGGCTCCACTGGCCGAGCACCGCCAGCAGCTGGAACAGGAACACCCGCAGCTCGGCGTTGGAAGGTTGGGCACGCACCTGGTCCTGCAAGGATTTCAGGGCTTCGTCGGCGCGTCCTGCGCGCAGTAGTTCTTCGGCGGTCATGGTCGTCCTGCCTGCAGCCGGGCTGCGCGAAGGGAAGGGGGGATGGGGCTCGAGGTGGCGCTCTCCACTGCGGCCTGGGGCAGGCGGCAGCGGGCAGCGTCACGAAGGTCGACCGGCGGAGGGGAGGCCGCTGCGTGGGAGTCGGGCAAGGGTCTGGCCATGGTCGGTCCGGGGCGGGTGGCTCGAAACGCACCCGGGCCCGCTCGCGCAGGCCCGGGTGGGAGAGCATCAGATCTTGACGTTCTCGCGGATGTTCCAGCCGTACTTGACCGGGCCGCCGTCTTTGGCGCCGTCGGCTTTCTGCGGCTGGTAGTCGACCTGTACCTGGGCGAAGTTCAGGCTGACGTTCTCGGTCAGGCGATCTTCGCCACCGCTGCCGCCGGTGCTGACGGAGGAGATCAGCACTTCTTTCATGGTGATGATCAGGTACTCGACCGGCGACTCGCCGCCCGCCTTGCGGATGGTCAGCTTGGCTTCCGGGTAGTGCTTGCCGCTGGAGCAGGCCATCATCAGGTTCGGCGACGACTTGTCGATGTACTTGGTCAGCGACAGGTCCTGCACGCTCACCTTGCCGGCGCCACCGCCACCGCCCTGGTGCATGTTGCCGGACTGGGACATGCCCCAGCTCCAGGCCAGCACGTCGATTTCCTTGCCGTGGGTCTTGTCGGCGGACTCACCTTCGACGTCGCCGATCTTGATGAACATATCTACAGCCATGTTTCCTCCTTCGTGGCTTTCGCCACCTTGTCAGGCGCGCCCGCCACCTGGCAGGCGCTTAAAGTGACGCGCCTCAGGCCCCCTTGGCCGAAGGCAGCTTGGATACCAGGCGCAGCGACACGGTCAGCCCTTCGAGCTGGTAGTGCGGGCGCAGGTAGAACTTCGAGCTGTAATAGCCCGGGTTGCCCTCGATCTCCTCGACCACCACTTCGGCGGCTGCCAGCGGGTGCTGCGCCTTGGTGGTCTCGGTGGAGTGAGCGGGGTCGCCATCGACGTAGTTGAGGATCCAGTCCTGCAACCAGCGCTGCATGTCGTCCTTCTCCTTGAACGAGCCGATCTTGTCGCGAACGATGCACTTGAGGTAATGCGCGAAGCGGCAGGTGGCGAACAGGTACGGCAGGCGCGCGGCCAGGTTGGCGTTGGCCGTGGCGTCCGGGTCGTCGTACTCGGCCGGCTTCTGCAGCGACTGGGCGCCGATGAAGGCCGCCAGGTCGGTGTTCTTCTTGTGCAGCAGCGGCATGAAGCCGTTCTTCGCGAGCTCCGCCTCGCGGCGGTCGGAGATGGCGATCTCGGTCGGGCACTTCATGTCCACGCCACCGTCGTCGGTGGGGAAGGTGTGCGCCGGCAGGTTCGGCACTTCGCCGCCGGATTCCACGCCGCGGATGCGCGAGCACCAGCCGTAGAGCTTGAACGAGCGGTTGATGTTGACCGCCATGGCGTAGGCCGAGTTGGCCCAGGTGTACTTGCTGCTGTCGGCGCCGGCGGTGTCTTCCTCGAAGGCGAACTCTTCCACCGGGTCGGTCTTGGCGCCATAGGGCTGGCGGGCCAGGAAGCGCGGCATGGTCAGGCCGATGTAGCGCGCGTCGTCGGACTCGCGCAGCGAGCGCCAGCCGGCGTATTCCGGGGTGGTGAAGATCTTGGTCAGGTCACGCGGGTTGGACAGCTCCTGCCAGGACCCCATGCCCATCACGGTGGGGGAGGCGGCGGAGATGAACGGCGCGTGCATGGCGGCGGAGACCTTGGCGATCTCGCCCAGCAGCTCCACGTCCGGCGGCGACTGGTCGAAGTAGTAGTCGCCCACCAGGCAGCCGTAGGGCTCGCCACCGAACTGGCCGTATTCCTCTTCGTAGAGCTTCTTGAAGATCGGGCTCTGGTCCCAGGCGGTGCCCTTGAACTTCTTCAGGGTCTTGTGCAGCTCGCCCTTGGAGATGTTCAGCACGCGGATCTTCAGCTGCTCGTCGGTCTCGGTGTTGTTGACGAGGTAGTGCAGGCCACGCCAGGCGCTTTCCAGTTGCTGGAAGTCCGGGTGGTGCATGATCAGGTTGACCTGCTCGGTGAGCTTGGCGTCGATCGCAGCGATGATCGATTCGATCGACTTGATCGCATCGTTGGAGATCAGGCTGGTCTGCTGCAGCGCGTGCTCGGCGAGGGTGCGCACGGCGGTTTCCACCGCTTCACGGGCGCGATCGGTCTTGGGTTTGAACTCCTGCAGCAGCAGGGAGGCGAACTCGCTGGTCTGCTCGGTCGCTTCGCCGGCCTGGGGCGCGGCGTCGGTCATCAACTCGGCCATCTGGGTGTCCTCTTAAGCTTGCGGCTCGTTGTCTTGCGGCTTCGGCGCGCTGGCCAGCGCCTGCAGCAGGGCCGGGTCCTTGATCGCTTTCATGATCAGCTCTTCGGCGCCGGTCTTGCCGTCCATGTAGGTCAGCAGGTTGGCGAGCTGGGTGCGGGCTTCGAGCAGCTGGTTCAGCGAGTCGACCTTGCGCGCCACGGCGGCGGGGCTGAAGTCGTCCATGCTCTCGAAGGTGATGTCCAGGGACAGGTTGCCGTCGCCGGTCAGGGCGTTGGGCACGTTGAACGCGACGCGCGGCTTCATGGCCTTGAGGCGCGAGTCGAAGTTGTCGACGTCGATCTCCAGGAACTTGCGGTCGGCAACGGCGGCCTGGGGCTCGGCCGGCTTGCCGGCGAGGTCGGCCATGACGCCCATGACGAAGGGCAACTGCACCTTCTTCTCGGCGCCGTAGAGTTCCACGTCGTACTCGATCTGGACGCGGGGCGCGCGGTTGCGTGCGATGAATTTCTGACTGCTGGTGCTACCCATGGTGCTCCTCCTTCGCTGCCTGTGCGGCTGTGTTGGCGTCATCGGCCGCTAGCCGGTAACGGATGCGTGAACCCGCTTCGAATGTGCCGTGCACTTATTCGGACTCGGGGCCCCGCAAATTCTCGAACTGGGACATTCCATCCGGGATCAGGTTGCGCACGATCGCCGCGAAGTCGGCCGTCACCAGGGTCTTCGCACGCTTGAGCAGGATCGGCACCGGGCTCGATGGCTCCTGGCGCGCGTAGTACTCGAGGATGCGATCCAGGGTCTTGAGCACGTCGTCGCGGTTGGTCACCTCGCCGGAGATGCGTGGCGTGGCGCGGGCGGCCGGCGCAGAGGCCGGGGCGTCGGCGTCCGTGGCGGTGTCGTCGCCTGCCGCGGCGGCGTCAGCGCCGGCGTCGTCACCGGGGGCCTGGTCCTTGTGGATTTGCAGGGCGTGGCGCAGCAACTGCTTGAGGGCGCCGAGGTCGGCGCTCCGGGCCGAGCCCACGCGATCGGAAAGGGTCGACTCGATGGTGGCCAGGGCGGCCTGGGCATCGGTCAGGGCGTTGCGGGTACTGGCGAGGAGCGCATCGTCGCTGTCGCGGAAGGCACCCTGCAGCTGCTCGGCCGTCAGCGTCTCGCTGGGGAAGCGCTGCAGGTCGAGGGCGTTGAGGGCGGCACGCAGGCTCACCGAGCCGAAGGCCCGCGAGCTGGTCAGGCTGCTTTCGCGCAGCAGCTGGATCACCGGTTCCGCCGCCAGCCCGGTGAGGGCGTTGATGCGGAAGGTGGGGTCGTTGTCATCGTCGGCGTCGAGCTGCGGGTAGAGGCCGTCCCAGAACTGGGTCAGCAGCTCGCGCACCAGGATCAGGCCCTGGGCGAGTCCCGGAATCCCTTCGAGGGCCAGGTTGCTCTGCAGGAAATAGTTGGCGATGCGCAGGTCCTTGCTGCGCTGCAGCAGGTCGCTGGACAGCTCGCGGACATCGCGCCACACAGGGGGTTCGGCAGGGAGTACGGAGTCGCCCATCTGGCGCTCGGGCTGGCCTTGGGCAATACGCTCCAGTTCGAGATACGCAGCGTCGTATTCGAGGTCATCACCACAGGGCGATTCAGGGGAAACAGGGGATAGCAAACGCGACACATCCACCACGGTGGGTGTTCTCCTTGTCAGGCCTCAGAGGGAGGGCAAGCTGTATTCAGAGTGAACGTACGGCCTGATCACAGTCCTTTGGATCAACGTTCCGATGACGCCAATTTCATGGCTTCACCCGCTGCAACTCTTTTCCATTCTTGGGGTCGTATTTCACCCTTGTCAAGACAATCCCAGAGCACAAACGACAGATGTGCACCAGTCCACGCTAGCCTCTTTCGGCTGTCATTTTTGTCTTTTTTCGATCTAAGATAATTCGGCTAAAGCCACGCAAATTTTCCGTTCGCCTGTAGGAACATATGTATGGCAAAGGGCCACGTGCAGAACAGGGACCGGATCGAAGTTGCACGGCATCGAAGGGACTCGGTGCTCGCGTCCACAGTGAGAAGTGCAAGGAGTCGCAATGCCACTGCGTTTGACCATCACCAGTTATCACAAGCTGACCCCCGGCCAACGTCCCGAGGTGGAGCTTGATCGTGGTGAGTTGAGGATTGGCCGCAGTGCCGAAAACGATTGGGTCCTTCCCGATCCCGAGCGCCTCGTCTCCAGCCAGCACTGCACCATCCAGTTCCGTGACGGCACCTATTACCTGACCGACACCAGCACCAACGGCGTGATGCTCGCGCAGTCGGGCGTGCGCCTGCGTCGCGGCAACAGCGAGCCGTTGATGGATGGCGAGATCCTCAAGCTCGGCGAGTACGAGATCCTCGTCCAGGTGCAGGGCATGAGCATGCAGCCGGTGAGCGCCGCGCCGATCAGCACGGGCGGCGACCCGTTCAGCAGCTTCGATGCGCTGATGAGCCGCCAGTCGGGCGCCGCGTCGATTCCCGAGCCGCTGGCGCCACCGCCGGCCTCCATGGCCCACATCCAGGGCGGCGGCTCGCCCCTGGACACCAAGCCCGACCTGTTCGACTTCCTCAATCCGCCGCCGGCCGCCGCGCCTTCCATCCCGGATCACGTGCCCGCCGAGCGCCATGATTTCCGCCCGCCGACGCCGATCCCCAGTTTCGAGCCGACGCCAGTACCGCCCGTGAGTGCACCTGCCGCATTCGCCGAGCCTGTGGGTGCCGCGCCGGCCATTCCCGCCGACTGGGACCCCTTCGCCGACCTCGGCCTGAGCAGCCCCGCGCCGCAGCATGCGCCGGCCGTTCCGGTGCCGATGCCCACCGCCGCCGCGCCGCTGGAGCCCGCGCCGGTGGCGGTCGAATTGCCGGCGGATTTCTTCAGCAATCCGCCCATCGGCCATGACGCCGCGGCGACCTCCATCCCCGCGCCCGTCGCCATTCCCCAGCCGGTCGCCCAGCCGGCCATCGCCCCGACCC